>DATNEZ010000047.1:0-4340 GCA_035606645.1 Binatia bacterium | reverse complement strand
CCGCGTGCGGCACGATCAGCCCGACGAAGCCGATCGGACCCGCCACAGAGACGACCGCGGCGGTGATCAGCGAGGCGAGAAGCACGGTCACGAGGCGGGTCCTTTCGACGGTCACGCCGAGCGAGCGCGCGGCGTCCTCGCCGGCGGACAACAGATTGAGATCGCGCCCGGCGAGCGACAGGCCGGCGATGCCCAGGACCAGCACGACCGACATGCCGGCGATGACCCCGTACTCCTCGATCGGGATGCTGCCGATCATCCAGAGGCGCACGCCGTGCAGCCGCGTGAAATCCACCACCGTCTCGATCAGCAGGATCACCGACAGGTAGACGGTGTTCATGATGACCCCGATCAGGAGCATCGGATAGGAGAGCAGCCGGCCGCCCGCGCTCGACAGCAGGAAGAGAGAGCCGACCGTGGCGGCCGCCCCCAGGAAGGCAGCCGCCTCGCGCACCGGCAGGGCCGGGGCGAGCGCCTGGAGGCCCGCCGCCGTGGCCAGGAAGGCGCCGAGCGCCGCGCCGCCCGACACGCCCAGGATGTACGGATCGGCGAGCGGATTGCGCAGGACCGCCTGGAACACCGTCCCCGATGCGCCGAGCGCCGCCCCGGCGAAGGCGGCCATCAGGATGCGCGGCAGCCGGATGCGCAGGATCGTGGCGGCCGCCGTGTCGTCGCCCGTGGACTGCCGGAAGAGCTCCAGGATCGTGTGATGGCTGCTCCCGATGCTGGCGCAGACCGCCACGCTGGCGGCGAAGCCGGCCGACAGCAGGCCGAGCGCGACCCAGAGACGCCGGGAAGTCAGCGGAGCCATGGGGGCAGTCTAGCGCAAGCGTCCGCGCAAACGTTCGAGCGACAGGACGTAGCGATCGAGGACCGGCAGGAAGAGGTGGTAGCGCTGGCCGGCCATCAGGGTGCGACGGACGAAGCGGAGGGTGCGCGGCACGTACTCGAGATAATCGGGGCGGCCGCGGACGGTGGCCATGAACCCGAAGGTGCCGAGGTCCTTGATGTTGCGCTGCAGCGCCATCAGGTCGAAATCGCGCCGGAACTCGTCGCCCGGGAGATCGAGACGCTCGCACAGGCGGTCGATCATCCCGTCGACGAGACGCTCGTCGAGATCGAGCGACGAATCGCGCAACAGGGACGCGGCGTCGTAGGTGTACGGCCCCATCCGGGCGTCCTGGAAATCGACCAGGCCGAGCCGGCCGCGCCGGACCAGGAGGTTCCGCGACTGGAAATCGCGGTGGCAATAGACCCGGGGCAGCTGATCGCAGCGAAGGGCCAGGTCCGAGTAGAAGGCCCGAAGGACCGCCTCGTCCCCGTCCGAAGGGGCCAGCTTCCGATACCCCTTGATGAAATGCCGGTGGAAGTGGTCGAGCTCGAACAGGAAACGGTCGCAGTCGAGGGCCGAGGTCGCGGCGAAGTCGTCCGGCCGGAGCGCCTTGGCCCCCTTCCTGTGAAACAGGACGATCAGGTCGCAGGCCTGCCTGTAGAACGGCAGGGCCGCCCGGCCCCGACCGACCTCCTTCTTACCAAGAAGATGCTGCTGAAGGGTTGCGTCCCCGAGGTCCTCGACGACGACCAGGCCGGCCGCCGGATCGGAGCCCAGGATGCGCGGGACCGGTGCGCCGATCGACTTCAGGACGCGGTGATTGCTGAACAGGGGGGAGGCAGGGGTGAGCGGCTCCGGATGGACCATGACAACGGCCCTCTTCCGGCCGCGCGTGGCCCTGTAAAACCTTCTGGTCGAAGCATCTCCGGCGATTTCCTTGATCTTGAATCCCGACCCGACGGATCGGTCGAGGAGGGTCCTCAACGGGGGTGTGATCAGGCTCCCTTTACGGGGGCCGCTCACAGATTGAGGGTCCAGCACTGTCCCAGGCGTTCGAGCTTTTCTCTGTGCTTCTGCCGGCCGTCGGCGCGCAGGAAGATCTTTCCCGTCAGGCTCACGCCGGGGGGAACGAAGACACCGGAGGTGACGATGCAGTCCGACAGGTTGGAGCCGTCTCCTATCCGGGCACCGTCCCAGACCAGGGTCGATCGCAGCGTGCAGCCCTTGCCGAGGGTTGCCTGCCGGCCCAGAACGACCCCCCCCTGGAGAGAACACCGGGCGCCGATCGTCGTTCCCCTGCCGATGAAGACCGGCGGCTCCAGCGACAGATCGGCAGGCGGGGTGATCCGATCCAGGTAGATCCCATCGAGGGCCCGAAGCGGCCCGATGGACGGGTCCTTCCCACCTTTCAGGACGGCGAGGGCCCCTTCGAGATAGAGCCGCGGGTTCCCCAGCTCCCTCCAGAATCCCGAGTGAACGAATCCCCGGATGTTCCTGTCCGCAGCGAGGAGCGGGGGATAGACATCCCTGTTGATGTCGCACTTGCCCGCCGGGATCGACCCGAAGATGTCCGGCTCGAGGACATGGACCCCCGTGAAGAAGTAGCGCCCCGCTCCGGGGGCCTGGTCGCCGGCGGGCTTGCCGGCGATCCGGACGATCCGGTCCCTCTCGTCCATCTCGACGGGGCTGTAGGCGGCCTTCGGATCGAGAGGGGCCAGGACCATGGTCGCCAGGGCTCCGCTTTCGCGGTGCTTCTTCAGGGCGGCCGTCAGGTCGCAATCGGTGAGGCTGTCGCTGTTGACCAGGAAGAAGCTGCCCGACCCCTGCAGGAGAGGCTCGGCCTTCTTCAACCCGCCCGCCGTTCCGAGGATGATCGGCTCTTCGGAGTAATGGACCTTGATCCCGAGCTTGCTGCCGTCCGAGACGATCCCCCGGATCGACTCCGGATGGTAGTGCAGGTTGATCACGGCCTCCTTGACCCCGTGGCGGGCCAGGTGCTCAAGGGTGTGGGCAATGATCGGACGGTTGAGCAGGGGGAGGGAAGGCTTGGCGCGGTCCTCGGTGAGAGGCCACATCCTCTCTCCGAGCCCCGCCGCCAGGACCATCGCTTTCATTATGCGATTAAACCATAAGTCGGCGGTGCGACATTCGCTGAAGCCCGCGCCGGACAGGGCTGTGGAAAAAATGGACCGTACGAATCGGCCTGATCAGGGGCGCTGTTTTCATGTCGGTAACCCAAATAATCCTTCGATCGGGATGGTCTATGCGTCCTAAACATATTCCCTGATCCCCCCTGATCACGGGGCATCGAACAGCATGTCCTTCAAGGGGAGGCCCCGCAGCTTGAGATGATCCTGGTACAGGGTCAGATAGCTCTTGGCGATGTAGTCGGTCGGCTTGTACCCCAGCCTGCCCGCCACCTCGTCGATCAGGGGCTTGGGTCCCTCGAGCTCGAGATAATTCCCGACCGGGGTCTCGTCCACGGTGATGATGAGGAGGTCCGAGTACTCGTAGGCCGCCCGGTATTTCTGATAGCGGAACAGGGGCCGCATGCCGAGCTTCGCGAGAATACCGACCATCGTCTCGCCGGACGAGACCGTGACCTCCATCTCGTCCCTCACCTTCGCGCCCCCTTCGACCCGTGGAGCCTCCTTGTAGGTGAGGAGCGACCCCCGGCCCTGGATGCGCACGCGCAGGAGGGTCTGGTTCATCTTCAGCGAGAAATCAGGGAAGTCGTACAGCTGGTTGTCCTCGAACTCGCGAGGATGGACCAGGCGGGCGCCGATCTGCAGGAGACGGGCCGGCATCTTCTCCAGGTCGTCGACCTTCAGCTTGACTTCGACTTCGGTCTTCTTCATAAGTGCAGCTAACTTATCATAGAGCCGACATGGGGAAGACGACCAAGGCGACGCTGGTGTTTCTCGTCCTGTTCATCGGGATCGTGGTCTACCTCAGCTTCCACATCGCCGCCTTCGAATGCAAGGTCTGCGTCACCTACCGCGGCGCGACGATCTGCCGCACGGCCGCCTCCGGCACCGAGAAGGCGGCGATCGAGAGCGCCGTCACCAGCGCCTGCAGCGGCCTCGCCTCCGGCATGACCGAGTCGATCAAGTGCGAGAACACCAGGCCGGACAGCGTCAGCTGCAAGGGTCGGTAGAGTAGAGCGCTGCCGGAAGCCGATCCCTGCTTAGCGCGCGACGGCCAGGGAGTGCTGGTCGAGGTGGGTGCGGTTGCGGCCGGAGCCCTTGGCGCGATACAGGGCGTCGTCGGCCGCCTTGACCAGGTCTTCGGGGCGCTGGATGCGGTCGTTCAGGGGGTAGGTGGCGACGCCCGCCGAGACGGTGATGCGGATGACCGGGCCGGGATCGTCCGAGCCGCGGAAGCGGAAGCCTTCGGTGACACGGCGGATGCGCTCGGCGAGGCGCTGGCCGTGCACGGCGGTGGTCTGGGGCAGGAGCGCGGCGAACTCCTCGCCGCCGTAGCGGGCGATCAGGTCGGTCTCGCGCGC
>DATNEZ010000004.1:0-2903 GCA_035606645.1 Binatia bacterium | reverse complement strand
CGCGGCTCGTCCTGGTCGGCGGCCCCGCCGGGATCGGCAAGAGCCGCCTGCTGCGCGAGCTGAAGTACCGGCTGCAGCTGGGAGGCGTCCGCAACCTCACCGGGCGCTGCTACGAGGACGGCGGCGTCCCGTTCCAGCCCTTCGTCGAGATCCTGCGGCAGCTGCCGCGGCCGTCTGACCTGCCGCAGGCCCTGCGTCCGACGCTCGACCAGCTCGCGCCGCCCGAGCGGGATTCGGCCGCCCCGCGGAACGGCGGCGCGAATGGCGGCCCGCTGGACGCCGCCCCCCTGGCGGCCGCCCCGGCCGACGCCCCGGCGGCGAGCGAGCGCGTCGGGAAGCTGGAGTTCATTGCCGGGGTGGCCGACCTGCTCGACCGGCTGGCGGACGGGTCGCGCGGCGTGCTGTTCCTCGAAGACCTGCACTGGAGCGACGCCCCGGGCGTCGACCTCCTCGACCTGCTGCTGCGCCGCCCGGGAGGCGGCCCCTGGTTGTTCATCGGGAGCCTGCGCGAGGACGAGGCCCGCGACGCCCCGATCGGGAAGTTCCTGGAGCGCCACGCCGCCACGTCCCACCTGCGCCGGGTGCGCCTCGAGCCGCTGGGCCTCGAGCACGTGACCAGCCTCATCGCCTCGATGGTGCCGTTCGCCGACCGGCCCGAGGGGCTGTCGCGCCTCCTGGCCGACCGCACCGACGGCAACCCGCTCTACCTGGAAGAGCTGATGCGGTCCCTGGCCGAGGACGGGACCCTCAGGCGCCGGGCCGGCGGCTGGATCGCCGAGAGCCGGACGCTCGAGGCGATCCGCCTTCCCCCGAGCCTGGCCAGCGCCGTGGTGCAGCGCGTCGCCGGCCTGCCGCCCGACGAGCGCGCCGTGGCCGAGGCCCTCGCGGTCCTGAACCGGCCGGCCGCGGCCCCCCTGCTGGCCGCCGTCACGAGCTCCGACCTCGACCGGACGGTCGCGGCGATCGAAGCCCTCGAGAGGCTGCGTCTGGTGACCCTCGAGACCGCGGCCGACGGGTCCCGGCTCGCCGCCCTGGCCCACAGCCGCATCCGCGAGGCGGTCTACGAGCAGATCGACGCCGGGCTGCGCCGCGCCCTGCATGTTTCCGTCGGGACGGCCATCGAGGCGGCCCACGCCGGAGAGATCGATTCGGTGGTCGAAGAGCTGGCGCACCATTTCGTCGCGGGGGACGATCACGCCCGCGCCGCCGACTACTGCCTGCGCGCCGCGGCCAAGGCGGACTCGCTGTACTACAACCAGCGCGAGGCGCAGTTCCTCGAGCAGGCGCTCGTGCACCTGCCCGCGAGCGACGCCCCGCGGCGCCTCGAGTCTCTTTTCCGGATCTCCTTCTCCAAGTCGAACGACCTGCACGATCACGACGGCGCGCTGAAGACCGCCCGCCGGCTCGTCGAGGAGGCCCGCCAGGCGGGACAGGCGCTGTACGAGGCGCGGGGGCTCCGCGAGGTGTCGTGGAGCCTGGGATTCCTCGGCGACCTGCCGGGGGCCCTCGAGGCGGGCCGGCGCGGCCTCGCCCTGATCCGCTCGCTCGGAGAGAAGCGGGAGGAGGCCCTCAGCCTGAACGCCCTCGGCACCGTCTGCGCCACCAACGGCGACCCGATCGCGGCGCGCGATTTCTTCGACGAGGGGCTGGCGATCGCCGAGGCCGTCGGCGATTCCCGCGCGCAGATGGTCATCATGAACAGCATGGCGCTGAACTACCTCGGCATGGGCGAGGCGGAGAAGGCGCTGGGCTACGTCGAGCAGTCGAACGCCGGCGCCCGCAAGATGGGCCACGTGTACAGCGCCAATCGGAACCTGAACAACCTGGGCTGCGTCCGGTACGAGACCGGCGATCTCGAGGGGGGGATTGTCGCCGTCGAAGAGGCCCTCGCCTGGTCGAGCGAGCATGTGAACCTGGAGCTCAGCCTCCACTGCCACGAGAACCTGGGGACGTTCCTGCTGCAGAAAGGGGTCGTCGATCGGGCCGTGCACCACTACGAGCAGGCGGCCGCCGCCTACCGCGAGATCGACAACGCCGCCGGCCAGTCGGCGCTTCTCGACATGCTGGGCTCGGTCTACACCGAGCTGGGGCGCTACGAGCAGGCCAAGACGTTCCACCGCGAGGGGGTGGCCACCGCCCGCCGGCTCGAATCGCGCATGCAGGAGGGGTTCCATCTCGCCTCGCTGGCGAACGACCTGCTGCGCGAGGGGGCGCTGCAGCCGGCCGAGGATTCGGCCCGCGAGGCGCTCGAGATCGCCCGCTCGCTGAACCATCCGCGGATCGGCTTCCGGGCGCTCAGCGTCCAGGCCCTGGTCGCGGCGCGCCGCGGCGACCGCAAGGCGATCAACGTCGCGACCCGCGCCCTGATCCGCACCGACGTCAAGCGCCTGCGGTTTCACGAGCGCCTGCAGCTTCACCTGACGCTGGGGCGCTGCGCCCTGGCGCTCGGCCGGCCCGCCGACGCCGAGCGCGAGGCGCGCGCCGGGCTTCAGGCCGCGGGCAAGGGCGGCATGCGCGAGCTGCTGTGGCGGCTGAACGCGCTCATGGGAGACGCGCTCAAGGCCAGGGATTTGCCGGACGACGCGGACCGCTTCTATAATGCCGCGCGCCGACTGCTCAGAACGATCACCGACGAGATAGAGGACCCCGTGATGCGCAAGGACTACGAGAACGAAGAGGGGCGAATCGCCCTGATCGCCAGCGCCAGCGACGCCCCGGGCGTCCCGGGCATCCAGCCGCCCATGTCAGCCTCCTCCAAGGGCGACCCGGTCAAGATGCTGACGACGATCTACCAGATCACCCAGATCATCAACTCAATCCTCGACCTCAAGGAGCTGCTGAACAAGGTCATGGACCTGGCGATCGACCTGGTCGGCGCCGAGCGCGGCCTGATCTTCCTGTAC
>DATNEZ010000310.1:0-9433 GCA_035606645.1 Binatia bacterium | reverse complement strand
CCAGGGGCTCCGGCTGACGGCCGACGGCTCGGGCGCGCGGATCGTCCCGCGTGAGGGGCGAAGCGACTCCTGGTCCCTCGGCCTCGAGCTGCGCGCCGTCGGACGCGAGGGTGCGATGGCCTCCGTTCCCGGGGGCACGATCGCGGCGCGAGGGAACCGGATCGAGAGCCGGCGGGATGCGCTCGGCCTGAGCGAGTGGTACGTCAACCTTCGCGGCGGCATCGAGCAGGGGTTCACGATCGATCGCCGACCGGCCGCAGGCGGCGAGGGGTCACCGCTGATCCTGGACGTGGCGTTCGACGGAGGCCTCGAGGCGCGCCATGATGCGGCCGAGGGCGCCATCCTGTTCTCGGAGCGCGAGTCCGGCACCGTGCTGCGCTATGAGGGCCTGGCCGTGGCCGACGCCGACGGGCATCCCGTGGCGGCAGAGATGGCGCTCCTCCCCGGGATCGTCAGGCTGTCCGTCCAGGACGAAGGGCATCCGTATCCCCTGGTGATCGATCCCACGGTGATCGTCCCCGGCTGGACCGGGCTCGGGGACCAGTTCGAGGAGTTCTTCGGGTTCTCGGTCGCGGGCGCCGGGGACGTCGACGGGGACGGCTTCGACGAGGTGATCGTGGGGGCGTACCGGTTCGACGGGGGCTTCTTCGACGAAGGGAAGGTCTTCGTCTTCACCGGTTCGCCGACGGGCCCTTCGCCCATTCCCGCCTGGACGGCGAGCGGCGGCCAGACCGGAGCCTGGTTCGGCTACTCGGTCGCCTCCGCGGGGGACGTGAACGGGGACGGCTACGCCGACGTCATCGTCGGGGCGAAGCTGTACGACAACCTGCAGGTGGATGAGGGGCGCGCCCTGGTCTATCTCGGATCGTCGGTCGGGCTGGGCTCGGTGCCCGCATGGACGGGGGAGCCGGATCAGAACCGGGCGTCGTACGGGGCGTCCGTCGCGTCCGCGGGAGACGTGAACGACGACGGTTTCGATGACGTCGTCGTCGGGGCGCCCGACTTCGATTCCCCCGTCAACACCGACGAGGGAAGGGCCTTCCTGTACCTCGGCTCGGCCGCCGGTCCGTCCCTCTCGCCGGCCTGGACCGCGGGGAGCGGCCGGTTCTCGTCCGCATACGGGTTCTCGGTGGCTTCGGCCGGTGATGTCAACGGGGACGGGTTCGCCGACGTCCTCGTCGGTGCGCCCCTGTTCGACAACGCCGGCTTCCCGGACGAGGGTCGCGTCTTCGCCTACGGGGGATCCGCCGCCGGCCTGTCCACGGAGCCGGTGTGGACCGCGGACGGCAACAAGACGCTGGGGCAGTTCGGATTCTCGGTCGCCGGGGCGGGGGACGTCTCGGGCGACGGAATCGGCGACGTCATCATCGGGGCACCGTTCGACGGCTCGGGCCGGATCCTCGTGTACCACGGGTCGAGGACGGGACTGGGATTGGTCGCGAATTTCAGCGCCAAGTTCAACAAGTCGCCGGCCGAGTTCGGCTCCTCCGTGGCAGGCGTCGGCGACGTGAACGGCGACGGAATCGGCGACGTCGCCATAGGCGCGCCGCGCACGGGCGACCAGAGCGCCTCATCCCTGGGGATCGTCCGGGTCTACTACGGCAGCCGTACGGGACCGGGGAATCCGCCCGCCTTCGGCGTGACGGAGACCCAGCCGAACGCATTGCTCGGAGGCTCCGTGGCGGGAGCAGGGGACGTGAACGGCGACGGCCTCGCCGACATCATCGCCGGCGCCGTCGGCCTGGACAACGTCTCTGTGCAGGCCGCGACCGCGGGAGGGGCGCGCGTCTACATGGGGTTCCGGACACGGCAGACGGCGCTCCCGCTGGGCGCCCTCCACGGGATCCGCTTCACGAATTAAGTCGTGGTGGTTAGGACTTCGCGGCCGGCGTCGGACGCGGGGAGCCTGCGCGTCACGGCGTAGCCTCGTTCTCTGCCTTCCCGCACGGACAATCCCGGCCTCGCCTGCGACCCCCGCCACGACCCGGTGCCCGGCCGGGATGTCCACGCCCGCTGGAACCTGCGGGTCCTGCGTCACCGTGGTATGATGCGCGACTTCGATCCCCTGCTGAACGACAGAACCTGACCTCAATGCGAGGCTTCCAACCATGATCCGCATGCGTCCCCAAATGTTGTGGATGGCGCTCCTGATCCTGCTCACGCTCCCGGCCTTCCCGGCCGGGGCCTCCGTCGACCGTGCGTCGGCGCCGGATGAGTCGTCGTCCGCATCGAAGCCGGACGACAAGAAACCGGACGACAAGAAGGCGATGAAGCTGGACATCAACGCCGTCCCCGAGAACGCCCGGAAGGTGGAGTTCACGACCGACGAGGGGACCTGGATGAACGTGGACGTCTCGCCCGATGGGCGGACCATCCTGTTCGACCTGCTGGGGGATCTCTACCGCGTGGGGATCGACGGGGGGAGGGCGGAGCGGATCACCTCCGGGCCGGCATTCGATTACGCGGGGCGCTACGCCCCGGACGGCCGGACCATCGTGTTCTGCAGCGACAGGGGGGGGACCATGAACCTGTGGCTGGCGAACGCCGACGGGTCCTCGCCGAGGGCGCTGACGGAGGAGAAGGACTCGGTGTTCTCGTCCCCGTCCTGGACACCGGACGGGAATTACGTCCTGGCGCGCCGTGAAGAGACGTCGAAGGCGGGCATCCCGCCCGTCGAGATCTGGATGTACCACAGGGACGGCGGCAGCGGGATCAAGGTGATCGCGAAGGACAAGATCGATACGTCGGCAGGTCCGGTGGCCAGCCCTGACGGCCGGTTCATCTACCTGACAGGCCGGAGGGCGGACTACTCGTACACGCCGAACATGTCGAACGGCCTGTGGAACGTGTTCCGGCTCGATCGCACGACGGGCGACCTGATCAGCCTGACGACGGCGCCCGACGGGGGGCTGCGGCCGACCCTGTCTCCGGACGGCAAACAGCTGGCGTACGCCCGGAGGCTCGACGCGCGGACCCAGCTCTACCTGCGGGACCTGTCCACCGGGGCGGAGCGCGTCCTGGTGCGGCAGCTGCCGCGGGACGACCAGGAGGCGTTCGCGCAGATGGATGTCCTGCCGGCGTCGGCCTTCACGCCCGACGGGAAATCGTTCGTCTTCTGGAGCGGCGGCAAGATCCACCGCGTGGACGTCGCGACCGGCAGGGACAGCGTCGTCCCGTTCTCGGCCGACGTGTCGCTCGCCCTGCGCCCTCTCCACCGGGTCGACACGCCGGTGGGCGGACCCGACCTGACCGTCAAGCTGCTGCGCTGGCCGACGCTGTCGCCGGACGGACGCACGCTGGCATTCGACGCGCTCGGCAGGATCTGGGTGTGCGACATCGGCGCCGACGGCAAGGCTTCGAAGCCCCGCCGCCTGACGAAGGACGCGGTGCGGGAGTACGCGCCGGAATTCTCCCCCGACGGCCGGTTCATCGCCTACGTCACCTGGTCGGACGCGGGGCTGGGGCACGTCTGGAAGATCAGGGCGGGAGGAGGCGCTCCGCAGCGCCTCACCCGGACCGCCGGGCACTACGCCAACCCCGCCTGGTCCCCCAAGGGGGACCGGATCGTGGTGGTCGCCGGCAGCGGCGCCGAGCTCCGCGCGCAGCAGCCCGAGTTCGACCCGTACTACGAGATCCGCTGGCTCCCCTCCGAGCCTCCGGCGGGCGGCGCCGACCCCACAGTGGTGACCAGCGTTTCCCCCATGGACACGGTGCGCTTCCATCCGGTTCCGGTGTTCAGCCCGGACGGCGGACGGATCTTCTACGCGGAGCAGGTGCCCCCCGCGGAGCCAGGCGGCGACGCCAAGGTGGACCTGGTCTCGGTGCGGCTCGACGGCACGGACAAGGAGCGGCACCTGCGCTTCGTGCAGGCCGAGAACGCGGTGCCGTCGCCGGACGGCGCCTGGGTGGCCTACGTCAGCCGGGACGACGTGTACGTGGCGGCCATGCCGCGCGCCGGGAAGGACCCGGTGGAGATCGACGGCGAGAAGTCCGCGGTCCCGGTCTACCGGCTCAGCACCGAAGGGGGAGGCTACGTCGGCTGGGCGGACTCGGGATCCACGGTGGTCTGGGGCATGGCGAACACGATCTACCGCCAGCGCCTCGACCGGCTGCGCGAAGCCGTCCTGAAGAAGGCGCAGGCGGACAAGGCGAAGGAGAAGGCCGGCGAGGACGCCGGGAAGAAAGCGGAGAAGGCGGAAGGGGAGAAGGCCGCCGGCGAGAAGGAGGCCGGCACGGAGCTCCCGAAGCCTGAAGCGATTGCGATCTCCCTGGTCGTGCCGAGGCCGCACCCTCGGGGAGCGGTCGTCCTGAAGAACGCGCGCGCCATCACCATGAAGGGGGACGAGGTGATCGAGCGGGCCGACGTCGTGGTGGAAGGGGACCGCATCAAGGCGATCGGCCGCTCCGGCTCGGTCGCGGTCCCGGCCGGTTCTGCCGTCATCGACCTGGGGGGCAAGACCGTCATCCCGGGCCTGGTCGACGTGCACGCCCACCTGCACTACTCATCGTTCGAGATCTTTCCGGACAAGAAGTGGGAGTACGTCACGAACCTGGCCTACGGTGTCACGACGACCCACGATCCCTCCGCGCACAGCCTGGACGTGTTCGCGCAGTCGGAGCTGGTCGAGGCGGGCGAGATGATCGGCCCGCGCATCTACAGCACGGGGGACGTCCTGTACGGCGGCGTGACCGCCTCGGTCTACACCAAGGTCGACAGCCTGGAGGACGCGCTGCACACCGTCCGCCGGATGAAGGCCTACGGGGCGCACTGGCTGAAGGTCTACCAGCAGCCGCGCCGGGAGCAGCGGATCTGGTTCATCGAGGCCGCACGCCGCGAGGGGATCGGCGCGACCATGGAGGGCGCCGGCGAGCTGCACACGGACCTGACGAACATCTTCGACGGGTTCACCGGCCTCGAGCACTCGCTGCCGGTCCACCTCTACAAGGACGTGGTCACGGTGGTGGCGCAATCCGGAACGAACTATACGCCGACGCTGATCGTATCTTATGGTGGGCCGACCGCCGAGGCGTACTGGTACCAGCACGCCAACCCGCACGACGACGAGCGGCTGCGCCGTTTCACGCCGCACGAGATGCTCGACTTCCTCGGGCGGCGGCGGATCTGGTACCCGGAGGAGGACTTCCATTTTCCGACGGTGGCCAACGGGGCGGCGCGCATCGCGCGCGCCGGCGGGCGGGTCGCGCTGGGCGCGCACGGGCAGCTGCAGGGGCTCGGCGCCCACTGGGAGATGTGGGGCTTCACGATCGGCAACGCCATGACTCCGATGGAGGCGCTCCGGACCGCCACGTGGAGCGGCGCCGAGGCGCTGGGCTTCGGCAAGGACCTGGGCTCGCTCGAGGCCGGCAAGCTCGCGGACCTCGTGGTGATCGACGGCGATCCGCTGGCCGACATCCGGCAGTCCCAGAAGGTGGCGTTCACCATGAAGGGCGGCGTCCTCTACGACGCCTCGACCATGGACGAGGTCTGGCCCGAGAAGAAGCCTCTCGGCCCGTTCTTCTGGCAGCGCCCCTGAGGACCGAGAGGCCAGGCGCGCCGGCAGCGACTGGAGGTCATGGCTAAGAGGCGCAGGGACAGCAAGGAAGACAAGAAGAGGTCCCGCGAGGCCAGGGCAGAGTCCAGGAGCCCCCGCCTGCGACAGCTGCTGTTCAAGGACCTGCGCCCGGCCGACCTGCCGCGCAATTTCCGCCAGGACCTGAGGCAGCTGTACCGCTTCTACCTCGACGAGGAGCGCCGCGCCCAGCTCGCGGCCATGGGGCGCATCCGCCGATCCTTCAAGATCGTCGCCTGGCTGCTCAAGAGCCTCCTCGCCAAGCTCTCGCCGGGGCGCCGGCTGGCCCTGTTCGCCTCGCTCGTCATGTGCTTCATCGGCAAGTGGCGTTTCGGCGTGCAAGGCGACGTGTTCAGCACCGACCTCCGCCTGTGGGGCTTCCTCATCCTTCTCCTGGTGTTCATGCTGGAGATGATGGACAAGGTCCTGGCGAAGGACGAGATCGAGGTGGCCAGGCAGGTCCAGTTGGCGCTCCTGCCGTCGCGGCATCCGCAGCCGGAGGGGCTGTCGCTCTGGTCGTTCATGCGTCCGGCCAACGACGTCGGCGCCGACCTGGTGGACTACATCGAGCTGCCCGGGGGCCGCCTGGGCGTCGTGCTCGGCGACGTCGCCGGGAAGGGGCTCGGCGCCGCGCTCCTGACGGCCAAGCTGCAGGCGACGCTGCGGGCCATCGTCCCCACGGTGCCGTCGCTCAGCGATCTGGGGGCGCAGCTCAACGCCATCATCTTCCGGGACGGCATCGACAACCGCTTCGTCACGATGTTCTACTTCGAGGTCGACCCGGCGACCGGCCGGATGCGCTATCTCAATGCCGGGCACAACCCGCCGTTCGTCCTGCGGGAGTCGGGCATCGAGTCGCTGCCCGCGTCCGCCATTCCGCTGGGGATGATGGAGGGGACGTCCTACGCCGAGAACGAGCTCCTGCTGCGGGACGGTGACACGCTGGTCGTCTACTCGGACGGGCTGACCGAGGCGAGGAGTCCCGGGGACGAGGAGTTCGGCGTCGAGCGCCTGCGCGCCTGCATGCCCCGCCTGCGCGGGCTCTCCGCCGAGAAGGGCGTGGGGGTCATCATCGACGAGGTGAACGCCTTCCTCGCGGGGGAGCGGCCGCACGACGACCTGTCCCTCGTCGTCCTGGCGCGCCCCGGGGAGGGCGCGCCCGCGGAAGCCGGGGACGGGCGATCCGGCCCCGTCCCGCCTCCGAGGATCATTCCGCCGCCCCTGCCGGACTGATCGGCCGCGAAAGCGCGCCCATCGAGCGCTCGTGGATCCCCGAGAGCGTCAGCATCGACAGCGTCGCTCCGCTCAGGGCCATCAGCATGTCCTGCTGGGCGTCCCACGGGTCCCCCTGCATGCCCAGCCACTCGGGGCCGCTGTCGGGGTAGAACCGCAGGACGATGCCCCACTCGAGGATCTCGTAGAACGCGCTGAAGGCGAGGCAGACGCTGACGCACAGGAAGCCGAGGCGCAGGCCCGGGCGCTGGCCGCCGGCCCGGCGCAGCCACTCGCGCACGAAGATCGCCGGGATGAAACCCTGCGCCAGGTGGCCGACGCGATCGAAGTGGTTGCGCGCCAGGCCGAGGGCGTCCCGCAGCCAGTCGAAGAGCGGCATTTCGGCGTAGGTGTATTTCGCCCCGCAGGCCAGGATCACGAAATGCACGGCGGCCAGGAGATACGCCAGCCCTGAGACACGGAAGCGCCTGCGCGTGGCGACGAGGAAGAGGACGCCGACCAGCCCGAGCGACAGCTCGAACAGCCAGACGGCGTAGTCGCGCGGGCGGATGGCCGACCAGGCGAAGGCGATCGCCACCACGGCGAGGAACGCGACGTACGGATCGACGCGGCGCGTCACCGGCCCGCCCGGGGAGACGTCTCCCGCGGGTCCCCCGATCGGCCGTCGGAAACGGCGCCCGCGCCGGCCAGCCGATCGCGAGCCTGCCCGAGCAGCGCCGCCGCGCGGTCGAAGGCCGCCACGAGCTGCGCCTCGTGGCGTGGTATCGCGCTCCTGTCGCCGGAGGCGATCGCCTCGAAGATCCGCGGCAGGACCTCCTCTCGATACGTCGGTTGAGGCGCGTAGATGAGGTGCTTGAAGTACGGCCGGCCGCGGAGCCCCTCGTCCTCCGTCATCGCCCGCTCGACCAGCATGAGCCGCTCGTTCACGGCCCGGACGGCGGAATCGGGGATCGCCGCGCCCGCGGCGCTCCGACGGTCGAGGCCGGCCTCGAAGTCCTCGGCGGCGAGCTGCCAGCGCCGGGCGGCGGCGCGCGCCGCGTCGAGGCGGAGCGGTGCGACGGGACGGCCCTTCCGGCCGGCGGCCGCGGCGTCGACCGCCATCGCCTCGACGCGGTCGATGTACGTCTGCACCGAGCGGGCGTACGCGGAGTAGCGCATCGGCAGGATGGCGGCGTCCGCAAGCCTCCAGGTGAGCAGGCTCCAGAGGCGCGCCATGGTCGCGCCGTAGCGGAAGCCCGGATCGGCGATGCGGCTCATCCAGAAATAATTGTCGTACTGGGAGTGGTACACGCCGTAGTCGCCGCCGAAGGACATGTCGATGCACGACATGCCGATGTTCTCCTGGAAGGCGGTGTAGTCGGTGGCGCCGACGATGTCGCTCACCTCCGGCACGCCGTCCGGCGAATGCCGGGCCCACGCATCGAAGACCGTCCCGTCGCCGTCGGGATGGCGGACCGAGCGCGCCACGTCCCCGAGGAACTTCGCCAGGGCCGGGGTGGAGCCGCCCTCGAAATGCGGTCCCGCGATGGCCGAGTCGACGTTGACGTACGCCACGCCGTGCCCGAGGAGGTGCGCCCGGGCGTCCTTCGCCCAGGACGTGGATCCTCCCAGCAGATCCTCCTCGGCGTCCCAGCTGGCGAAGACGATGGTCCGGCGGGGGCGGTGCCCCGCGCGCAGCGCCTCGCCGAGCGCGCGCGCGACCTCGAGCAGCGCGGCGGTGCCGCTCGCCGGATCGACGGCGCCATAGATCCAGGCATCGCGGTGGTTTCCGATGACCACCCACTGATCCGGCTCCTCGGCCCCCCGGATCGAGCCGAGGACGTTGCGCATCGTGCCGATGCGCTCGGAGTTCTCCACGCGCAGCCGGACCACGGCCGGCCCGGGCCCCGCGTGGTAGGTGAACGGCAGGCCACCCTGCCAGCCCCCCGGCCCGACCGGGCCCCCGAGACGCGAGAGGATCGCCTGGGCATCCTCGTAGGACATCGGGATCGAAGGGATCTTCGGCAGCTGCCGATCGCGGACCGGGCCCTCCTTCCAGCCGCCGCGGAGGGACTTCTGCCAGTGAAAGGTGAACGGCTCCCCGGGGCCGAGCCAGTCGTACACGATCGAGCCGAGCTGGATGTGGCTCGGCGGGCCGAACGGGCCGTCGGGATAGACGACCCCGCGACCGTACCCGTCGTCCTGCGGGTCGGAATAGATGATCGTTCCGGCCGCGCCGTGCGATTCGGCCAGCCAGACCTTGTAGCCGCGGTAGCTGTAGGGCTCCGAGTAGCGCATCAGGACGATCTTCCCGCGCACGTCGATGTTCATCGACTCGAGAGCGCGGAAGTCCTCCGGGCTGCCGCCGTTCGCGTAGACGACCTCGGCGGTCACGTCTCCGCTTTTGGCGTAGGCGTGGTAGGGCAGGAAGCGCCCGTCGCGATACAGAAAGCTGTCCTTGTCGGCGGGATGCGGGGCCTCGGCCAGCTTCAGTCGCCGCGGCTCGGGCCGGAGCAGCTCGACGGACGCCGACACGCCGCGCGACAGGAGCGCCGGCGTGTCGTGGAAGCGGACGTCCTCGAGCCCGTACTCGACGAAGCGGTCGCGCACGTAGTCCGCCAGGTCCATGTTGCGCGCGCTCCCCGCCGGGT
>DATNEZ010000620.1:0-4531 GCA_035606645.1 Binatia bacterium | reverse complement strand
TGGCGCGCGAGGTGCGCCGGCTGCTCGAGGAGGGGGTCCGGCTGCGGCTGCGCGCCGACGTGCCGGTGGGCATCTTCTTCAGCGGCGGGGTCGATTCCTCCTCGATCGCGGCGCTGGCGGTGGACCTCACGGGCCGGGCGCTGCCGACCTTCACCCTCGGCTTCGACGACCCGGACTTCAACGAGGCGGCCTACGCGCGCCGGGCGGCGGCGCATTTCGGGACCGACCACCACGAGCTGATCGTGGGCGAGACCGAGATGCTCGAGGCGCTTCTGGCCATGGCCCGCGTCCTCGACGAGCCCCTGGCGGACGCCTCGATCGTCCCGACGCACCTCCTGTCGCGCTTCGCGCGGCAGCACGTCAAGGTGGCGCTCGGCGGCGAGGGAGGGGACGAGCTGTTCGCCGGCTACCCGACCTACATCGGCGATCGCCTGGCCCGCTGGTACGTCCGCCTGCCCGGGTCGCTGCGGAGCCTCCTGAAGCGCGCCGCGGACGCCATCCCGCCGGCCTTCAACAATGTCGGCACCGAGTACCTGTTGAAGAAGTTCGTCGGCGCCGCCGAGCTGCCCCAGGCCGTGAGGCACCAGGTCTGGTTCGGCGCGTTCTCACCCGACAGGCAGAAGGACCTGCTCTCCCCGGGGGCGCTCGATGCGCTGGCGGCCCTGCCCGGCCCGCCGAACGATCCGCTCCAGGAGGCGCGCGCGGTCCTGCGGGACCTGCCGATCGTCCACCCGCTCGACGCGCTCCTGGCGACCGATTTCCTGATGTTCCTGCAGGACGACCTGCTCACCAAGGTGGACCGCGCCTCGATGGCGACCTCGCTCGAGGTGCGCGCGCCGTTCCTGCATCACGCCCTGGTCGAGTACGTCGCGTCGCTGCCGGCGCGCATGAAGCTGCACCGGCTGACCTCAAAATACATCTTGAAGAAGGCGATGGCGGACCGGCTCACCCGCGAGATCAGCGGCCGGCGGAAGCGTGGCTTCAACATCCCCATGGCCCGCTTCATGCACCGGGGCCTCGCCCCGCTGATGCGCAACGCCCTGGACCCCGGGCGCGTGCGGGCCGCCGGCCTGTTGCGCCCCGAGGCGGTGACCGCCCTCTGGCAGGAGCACACCGAGCGCCGGCGCGACAACGGGCGGCTGCTGTGGAACCTGATGATGCTGCAGCTCTGGCACTCCCGGCACTTCGGCGGGGGGGACCTGCTGTAGCGGCCTATCCCGCCCCACCGCCGAGCGCGAGGCGCGCCTGCGGCAGCACCAGCCTCGCCCAGATCGCGTACATCTCCCCCGAGGGGTGCAGCCCGTCCGGCGCGAGCCTCGTCCCCGCCCCCGCGGGCGGGGCGGCCCGCGAGGCCTGCGTGACGTCGACGTAGCGCGCCCCCCGCGCCACCGTTTCACGTCGATTGACCTCGTTGAAACGATCGATGTCCGAGGCAATCTGCGCCCGGTCGCGCCCCTGGGCGAACGGTGTGACGCCCCAGTCCGGGATCGACAGGACGATCACGCGCGTCGACTCCCCGCGGGCAAAGGCCACCGCCCTCTCGAGCAAGGCTCGGAACGCGACCAGGTAGTCCGCAGGATCGACCCCGCGGTACTGATCGTTGACGCCGATCAGAAGGGACACGAGATCGAAGGGACCGCCGGGTGCCTCCCGGTCGATTCCGTCCATGAGCTCGCCGGTGGTCCAGCCGGTCCGGGCGACGATCTCCGGAGGGTCGACGGACACTCCCTTCGCGCGCAGGAGCGCCGCCAGCTGTTCGGGCCAGCGCTCGGAGGCGGCGACCCCTTCGCCTATGGTGTACGAGTCCCCCAGGGCCAGGTAACGCACGCCATCCCCCTCACCCCCCGGTCGGCGGAGGGCCCGCGTCTCCTTGAGTTGACCTCATGCGTATGTTACGCTCCCAGCGTGAGGTATCTCCGTTCCGGCCGCGCCGCCGTGGCCGCTTTTCCAATTGTACTCGCGCTGATCCTGGCCGCCGGGACGATGGCCCCGCCCTGCCTGGCGCAGGGGCAGCCGCTCCGCTTCACCGTGAAGACGATCGACAACGAGGCCGGGGTCCGCGTGGTCCTCGAGTTCAGCCGGAAGCCGGTCTACGAGGTCCGGCGTGACGCGCGCCGCGTCTTCATCACCCTGAACGAGGGGGGCGTCGAGCCGCCGTTCAAGAAGCGGGACTTCGGGGGGGCCGTTCTCGAGAAGGCGAAGTTCATCGAGGGATTCCGGACCTCCGAGCTGGTCTTCTACACCGGAGACGACTTCGGGAACTTCTCGACGTTCGAGATGGGAGAGCCGTTCCGCATCGTCATCGACCTGCGCAAGAAGCAGGGACCGTCGATCGCGGTCACCGTCCCGTCTCCCGGCGGCGCCGCGGGGTCGCCGCACCCTCCGGCCGGAACGGGCCGCGCCGGAACGCCCGCCACCGCCCAGATGGCGCCGCCCGCGGCACGTGAGCTGCCGCCCGAGGAACCCCCGGTGGAGCGCGAGGCCCCGCCGGCCGAGGAGCGGCCGCGGTCCTCCTTCGTCGTGGTCATCGACCCGGGGCACGGAGGGGACGATCGGGGCGCCGTCGGGCCGACCGGCCTCGCGGAGAAGGACGTCACGCTCGACATCGCCCGGCGGCTGAAGGAGCGCATCCAGGCGAAGATGGATGCCGAGGTGATCCTGACCCGCGACTCCGACGCGACGATGGCGCTCGACGACCGCACGGCGATCGCCAACCACGAGCGGGCCGACCTGTTCGTCTGCATCCACGCCAACGCCTCGCGGCGCGGCAACGCGCGCGGCGCCGAGACGTACTTCCTGTCCTACCAGGCCACCGACGACGACTCGCGGGCCGTCGCGGCCCTCGAGAACAACACGCTCGGGCTCGAGGCGGGCGTCCAGAAGGACGGCAATCTCGAGATGATCCTCTGGGACCTGGCGCAGTCGGCGTTCCTGAAGGAATCGAGCGTCCTGGCCGAGATCGTCCAGGACAACCTGAACGACGCGCTCGACATCGCCAACCGCGGCATCAAGCAGGCCCCCTTCAAGGTCCTGATGGGGGCGACCATGCCGGCCGTCCTCATCGAGGTCGCTTTCATCACCAACCCCGAAGAGGAGAAGCGCCTGCGGGACGCGGCCTTCAAGGACAGGCTGTCGGACGCCATCCTCGCCAGCATCCAGCGCTTCCACGAGAAATACGTCCGGGCGCGCGCGCGGTGAAGCACAAGACGATCCTGATCGCCACGCTGTCCGCCGTGTGCGCCGGCGCCCTCGTCGCCGTCCTGATGATGCGGCCGTGGGCAGGCGCCGATGCCGGCGGCGCCGGCGGGCAGGCCGCGCCCGAGGCGGCCGCAGCGGCAGGCGGCGCCCCGCCGCAGGACGGGGCGGCCGCGGCGGGCGAGCCGGCCCAGGGCGAGCCGGCCCAGGCGGAGACCGCCGTACCGGCCGAGGCCCCCTCGTTCACCTCCGAGCAGAACCGGCGCGAGGTCTCGCTGTTCTTCCAGGAGGCGGACAGCGAGTACCTGGGCGCCGAGCGCCGGAAGATCTTCCTGACGACCTCTCTGGCCGACCAGGCCAAGCAGATCGTCGTCGAGCTGATCAACGGGCCGCAGGAGCCCGGGCTCCTGCCCACCCTGCCCCCGCAGACGAGCCTGCGCGGCCTGTACCTCGACCGCCGCGGCTCCGCCTATGTCGACCTGAGCAGCGAGGCTGCGGACCTGCATCCCGGCGGGACGGGCGAGGAGATCGCGACGATCTACTCCCTCGTCGATTCGCTCATCTACAACCTGCCCGAGATCAAGCGGGTCCGCATCCTGATCAACGGCGAGGAGCGCGAGACGCTGAAGAACCATCTCGACCTCAGGCGCGACTACCGCAAGGACATGTCGATCGTCGACATGGACCGCAAGTGCGCCCCGTAGCGCGGCCGCCCGGGAGATCGTGGTGGCGGACGCGGCGATCGGCGTATTCGACTCGGGCATCGGCGGCCTGACCGTCTTCAGGGCGCTGCGGCGCGAGCTTCCCCCCGGCGAGCGCCTGATCTACCTGGGCGACACGGCGCGCGTCCCCTACGGCACGAAATCCGAGGAGACGGTCGTCCGCTACGCCCTCGAGGGGGCGCGCTTCCTCCAGAAACGCGGCATCAAGGCCCTGGTCATCGCCTGCAACACGATGTCGGCGGTGGCGCTCCCGGCGCTCCGCAAGGAGATTCCCCTGCCCGTGGTCGGCGTCATCGGGCCCGGCGCCGAGGCCGCCTGCCGCGCCACGCGCCGCCGGGTGATCGGCGTCATCGGCACCGCCGCGACCATCCGGAGCGGCGCGTACGCCAGCGCCATCGCCTGCCACCTGCCCGATGCCCGCGTCATCGGGCGGGCCTGTCCCCTGTTCGTTCCGCTGGCCGAGGAGGGATGGGTGGACAACGACGTCGCGCGCGCCACGGCCGCCGCCTACCTGGGGGACCTGAAGCGCGAAGGGATCGACACCCTGGTGCTCGGCTGCACGCACTACCCGCTCCTCCAGACGGTGATCGGCGCGACCATGGGTCCGGACGTGA
>DATNEZ010000608.1:0-2512 GCA_035606645.1 Binatia bacterium | reverse complement strand
CAGCCCCCCGGCGGGGTGATGCGGCGATCGAGATCGCCGCGATGGGGATAGACCGTCATGTTCTGCCGCAGCATCCAGCCGTCCTCGTCGTCGATGAGCGATGAGGGCTGGAACGGGCAGACGAGCGGCGCCACCAGCGGGTAATACCAGCCGTCGATGCGGCACCAGCCCCCTTCCTTCGCGGTGAGGCGTCCGTCATGGGTGAGGTTGTCCTCGAACACGTCGAAGCGCCCGTCGCCGTCGAGGTCCTCGCCGCCGTCCCGCTCGCTCGCATCGCGGAACCCGTCGGCGTCGCGGTCGGTGTAGGTGATCCCGTCCCCGTTGGTGTCGAGCGGCAGGTTCGGGATGACCGCCGGGCGGCCGTCGAAATACGAGACGGTCGTCTCGAGCGCGGCGGACGGGCCGAGAACCGTGGTCCCGCGGCCCGTGTAGAGCGGCCCGCCGGCCCTGAGGAGGTACCCGGTCTCCTCGCGCGTCAGGCTGTTGAGCCCCTGGTTGGTGAAATCCTGAGGGTCGTAGTTGACGCTGAAGACCAGGCGGGTGTTCGAGCTCGCCTGCCACGAGGCTTTCACGAACATCCGCTTCTCTTCGAGCCCGGTGACGAACGCCTGGGTCACCGCGTTGACCGGCTCCTCCTTCTGGATGTATTCGAGGGTCGCGAAATACCAGGCCTTGTCACGGACGATCGGCCCGCTCAGCGACAGGAACGGCAGGTAGTCGTTGAAGGTCAGGTCGCGCAGGCCGATCTCGCCGATGCCGCCGTGGAGCACCGCGTCGTCCTGCCCCGCCCCGTCGCCGTCCAGCGCCGAGCCGCGCCAGAAGAACTTGAACGCCCCCTCGAAGTCGTTCCCCCCCGACTTGGTGATGACGTTGGCGAAGCCCCCCTGCGCCCGGCCGAACTCCGCCGACGCCCCCGCCGTCTTCACCTCGATCTCCTGGATCGACTCGATGTTGAGCTGGGCCCCGACTTTCCCCGTCAGCGGATCGGTCGTGTTGATCCCGTCCACGAACGTCCCCACGTCGGTGTCGCGCGCGCCGTGGATGTTCGGGTTGCCGTCCCCGTCCACGTCGCTGACGCCGGGGGACAGCGTCAGGACCTCCTGGTAGTTGCGCCCCAGGATCGGCAGGTTGTCGATGAATTCGGAGGACAGGTGCGTGGTCAGCCCGCGCTCCTCGAGATCGACCGGGCTGGCGGTCCCCCGCACCCGCACCTGCTCGCGCATGGTCGACTCCGGCGGAAGCGCCAGGGTGATGCCGGTCATCTGGCCGGCGCGCACCGCGACGTCCGGCGCCGCGATGCTCGCGAACCCCTGCAGGGATGCCTTGACGACATAGTCGTCGGCCGGGTCGAGCGCGATCGCCTGGAAGCGCCCCTGTCCGTCGCTCACGCCGATCGGCTGGTCGATCTGCAGTGTCCGGCTCGACAGGGAGAGGGACACCCCGGCCAGGGGCTGCCCGGACGGATCGACGATGCGCCCGCGGATGCCCCCGGTCACCTGTGCTGCTGCGTCGCCCAGGGCCAGGAACACCCCGAGCGCGACCCCCCAACCGATCGTCCTGTTCACGCACCCACCCGTCGCGGCGAGAAATGCGGCGATAGCATCGAAGGCTACGCGGCCGGGGGGGGCCGGTCAACCTGTTTCGACGCCGGTTTCGAGGCGAACGACGGATGAGCGGTCCGGGCAGCGCAAAAGGAGCGCGGCCATGGCCTGTCCCAGCACCGGGTGCACGGCCTCCGGGGCGATTTCAGCCAGCGGCACGAGGACGAAGCGGCGCAGGTGCAGGCGCGGATGCGGGACCTGCAGCCCCGGCTCCTCGAGAACGGTCGCTCCGTGCAGCAGCAGATCGAGGTCGATCTCCCGCGGTCCCTTGTCCCGGCGGCGGACCCGCCCCATCGTCCGCTCCACCTCGAGGGCGACCGCCAGGATGGACCGCGGACCGAGGGGGGTTTTGACCGCGAGGACCTGGTTGAGGAATTCCGCCTGGTCGAGGACGTCCACCGGCTCGGTGCGGTAGACCGACGAGCGTGCCACGATGCGAAGGGAGGCCGCCTCGAGAGCGGCGGCGGCGCGCCGAAGCGCCCCCTGGCGGTCCCCCACGTTGGATCCGAGCCCGAGGTAGGCGATTGTCTCCGCGCCCTCCCCCGCTTCACGCCGCGTCGGCATCCCGGATCCTCGTTCGTTGACAGCGCACGATACCATTTGCTAGCATTCACGGTTCGCAAACCATTCCAGGAGTTTGGCTTGAGTTCGCGGGCCGCATCCCTTTCGAGTCAGGACCCGGTGGCGACACTCGCGCCCCCGACACACGGAGAGGCATGAAAAAGCCGACGAAGAAAATGGCGAAAGCCCCGGTGGCCCCGGCCCCGGGCGGCAACACCTGGAACATCCAGGAGAAGGCGCTCAAGGAGATGGAGCGCGGCCTGCAGGCGCTGCACAAGCAGAACTACGACGACGCCGTCACCCACTTCCAGGCCATCATCGATGGCTACCCCCAGGAGAAAGAGCTGCAG
>DATNEZ010000602.1:0-3144 GCA_035606645.1 Binatia bacterium | reverse complement strand
ACCGACGAGCCCGTCCCACCTGGTCGAGGGGTTCGACCCGGCGGTCGAGCGGGTCATCCTGCGCTGCCTCGAGCAGGATCCGGCCAATCGACCGGCGTCGGCGCTGGCGGTCGCGGCCGCGCTCCCGGGAGGGGATCCCCTTGCGGCGGCGCTGGCGGCGGGCGAGACCCCCTCCCCGGAGCTCGTCGCCGAGGCGGGAGCGGCCGGCGGGCTGAGGCCGGCCCTGGCCTGGGCCTGCCTGGCGGCCATCCTGATCTCGGTCGTCTGCAGTATTCTCCTGTCGTCGAGAACGCAGATCACCAGCCTCGTGCCGCTCCCGAAGCCGCCCGACGTCCTGTGCGATCGGGCCCGCGAGATCATCCGGACGATCGGCTATACCGATCCTCCCAGCGACACCGATTTCGGATTCATCTACGAGTCCGGCTACGTCGAGCATCTGGCCGCCGACCGGAGCGCTCCGCCGGGATGGAGCCGGCTCGCCACCGGTCCGCCCTACGCCATCACGTTCTGGTTCCGCCAGAGCCCGCGGCCGCTGGTCCCGTTCGACGATATCGGCGCGGTTCCGACCGCCTCCTACGACCCGCCGCTCATCACCTCGGGCATGGTTAACCTGCGCCTCGATCCGGAGGGGCGGCTGCGGCAGCTCGAGGCGGTCCCGCCGGAACACGACGACGCGACCGGACCGGCCCCCGAGCCAGATTGGAACGTTCTCATCAGGCAGGCCGGCTTCGATCCCGCCGCCCTCAAGCCGGTCGAGCCCGCCTGGGCCCCCCTGGTCTACGCCGACCGGCGCGCAGCCTGGGAGGGGGTGCTCCCTCAGGCCCCCTCGATCCCGCTGCGGATCGAATCGGCTTCATTCCGCGGGAAGCCGGTCGCCTTCCGGATCATCGAGCCTTGGACCAAACCGCTGCGCATGGGGGGCGTTCCGGGGAGTGCCAGACTGACGGCGCTGCAATTCGTGGGGCTGGCCCTCATCATCACCGTGATGGCGGGCGCCGCGCTGCTGGCGCGCCGGAACCTGCGCCTCGGCAGAGGGGATCGAAAGGGGTCTCTCAAGCTGGCGATGTACGTCCTGGCGATCTCGTTGCTGACCTGGGCGGCCTGGGCGCATCACCTGGCCTCGCCGTCGGAGTTCGACGCCTTCCTGCGCTATTTCGGCATCTCGCTGCTCCTGTCCGGCGCCGTCTGGACGGCCTACCTGGCGCTCGAGCCATTTCTAAGGCGCCTCTGGCCGCAGCTGATCGTCTCGTGGGTTCGCCTGCTCGACGGCCGGTTCCGCGATCCGCTGGTGGGCCGGGACGTCCTGCTGAGCGCGCTCGCCGGGGTCGTCCTCCATGCCTTCAATCAATTCACGAAGCTCGGCCCCGCGTGGATGGGTCTGCAACCCTTCCGCCCGGACCAGGGCGGGCCGCCTACATGGGCCCTGCTGGCCCCCTTGAGAGGGTTCCGGCACTCCCTGGGATGCCTGCTCGCCCTTCAGACGGTCTTTCTGGTGGTTCCTCTGGCGCATCTGACGCTGCTGCTCCTGTGCCGGATCGTCCTTCGCAAATCCATTCCGGCGGTCGTGGTCTTCGTCATGCTGTGCGTGGCGAGCAGCGATCTCTTCACCTCGAACCTGTATCTCGGTCTCGCCGTCGGCGTGATCAACATGCTCGTGTTCCTGCTCGTGCTGTTCCGCTGCGGCCTCCTCGGCATTGTCGTCTGGGGATTCACCAGCGGCCTCCTCGCCGTCTACCCTATGACCTTTGACGTCGGCGCCTGGTACGCCGGGAGCACTCTCCTCGGCCTGTCGGCCGTCGCCGCGATCGCCCTGTACGGGTTCCGCACGGCGCTCGGCGGCCGCCCGGCCTTCGGCGACGCCGCCCTCCCCGACTCCTGATGGCGGACCACCCGCAAATGCCCTGAAGCGGCCCAGCCGGGCAGAGGGGCGCTCCCGCCTGTATAATTGGCGTTCCATCGGACAGCGAGCGACCGGGATGCCTCAATTCGCCCTGACACCGCGGAACATCCAGATCCGCGACAACTTCGACGCCATCGCGTCGCGCTACGATCTGACCAACCGGGTCCTGTCGCTCGGCATCGACCTGCACTGGCGCCGGGTGGCGGTGCGGCAGCTGCGCGGCATGCCGGACGACGGGACCGTGCTCGACCTGGCGTGCGGCACCTGCGACCTGGCCCTCGAGGTGCTGCGGCAGCGACCGAAGGCGCGGGTGGTGGGTGCGGACCTGAGCCGCGTCATGCTCGGCCTCGCGAAGGCCAAGCTGGCGCGCCGGACGTCCGCCCCGGGACGCGGGACAGTGACGCTGGTCAACGCCCCGGCCGAGGCGCTGCCGTTCGGCGACGCGTCGTTCGACGCCGTGACCATCGCCTTCGGCATCCGGAACGTCCCCGACTTCCGGGCCGGCCTGAAAGAGATGCTGCGCGTGCTGCGTCCCGGCGGCCGCGCCTGTATACTGGAGTTCTCGACCCCCCCGTCGAAGCTGTGGTGGAAGGCGTACAACTACTATTTCTTCAACGTCCTGCCGCACATCGGCGGGCTCATCACCGGACGGCAGGCGGCCTATCGCTACCTGACCGACTCGGTGGCGCATTTTCCGGACGCCGGACAGTTCAAGCGTGCGATGGAAGAGACGGGGTTCGCGGGCGTCTCCTACATCACCATGAACGGCGGCATCGTCTGCGTCCACACGGGGGTCAGGCCCTGAAGGGAGTCACGTCTTGAAGCCAAAGTTCGCGGACCGCATCGAGGGGCTGGCGCAGTCGGACATCCGGCGCATGTCGCTGGAGTGCACGAGGCTCGGCGGCATCAACCTGGGACAGGGGATCTGCGACCAGCCGATCGAGCCGACCATCAAGTGGGCGGCGATCCAGGCGATCGAGCAGGACCGGTCGATCTACACGCGCCTCGACGGGATCGACGAGCTGCGGCACCGCATCGCCAAGAAGGTCCGCGACTACAACAAGGTCCCGTGCGAGGCGGACGGCGAGGTGATCGTCAACGTCGGCTCGACCGGCTCGTTCGTGGCGGCCTGCATGGCGCTGGTCAATCCCGGCGACGAGGTCATCCTGTTCTCGCCGTTCTACGGCTACCACCTGAACATCCTGAAGGTCTGCCAGGCCACGCTGAAGTACGTGAAGCTGCAG
>DATNEZ010000592.1:0-5370 GCA_035606645.1 Binatia bacterium | reverse complement strand
CTCGAGGTGGTGCTCGACGACGACATCGGCGAGGTGAGCCCGAGCCAGCCGTTCGGCGAGGTGTTCGGCAGCAGGCACCTGTCGCTGCGGGACTATGAAGAGGCGATCCTGCGCGCCAAGGACGACCCGCGCATCACCGGGCTGCTCCTGACGATCCGGCGGCCGCAGATGGGCTTCGGCCGCGCCCAGGAGCTGCGCGACGCGATCAAGGCGTTCAACGGCGCCGGCAAGTGGACGGTCGCCTGGAGCGAGACCGCCGGCGAGTTCGGCCCCGGCACCGGCCTCTATTACCTCGCCACCGCCTGCAAGGAGATCTGGATCGCCCCGCCGGGGGACGTGAACCTCACCGGCTTCCGGTCGGAGGTGCCGTTCATCCGCGGCATTCTCGACAAGCTCAAGGTCTACCCGGACTACGACCACATCGGCAAGTACAAGAACGCGATGAATTTCTACACCGACAAGTCGATGAACGCCGCCTTCCGCGAGGCGATGGAGGCGATCGTGGACAGCCTCTACCGCCAGGTCCGGCAGGGGATCGTCGAAGCGCGCGGCATGACCGACGACGAGGTCGCGGCGGTGATCGACGGCGGGCCGTACCTCGGGCCGCAGGCGCTCGAGGCCAAGCTCGTGGATCACCTCGGTTACCGCGACGAGCTGGTCACCTACCTGACCGAGAAGAACGGCGGCAAGCTGCCGATCATCAAGGTGCGCAAGTACCTCAAGGGGGGACGCCTGTGGGACGAGGGGGCGCGCATCGCGCTCATCTACGGCGTCGGCGGCGTGACCC
Organism: Binatia bacterium; assembly: GCA_035606645.1. GTDB lineage: Bacteria > Acidobacteriota > Polarisedimenticolia > Gp22-AA2 > Gp22-AA2 > Gp22-AA3. The sequence continues at coordinate 4,583 of DATNEZ010000592.1, read as the reverse complement.
GCGGCGAGAGCGACTCGAACCCGCTCACCGGCTCCTCGACGATGGGATCCGACACCGTGGCGGCCGCCATCAAGGAGGCCCGCGAGGACGATTCCATCAAGGCGATCGTCTTCCGCGTGGACAGCCCCGGCGGCTCGTACATCGCGTCCGACATCATCTGGCGCGAAGTCACCCTGACGAAGGGGAAGAAGCCGATCGTCGTCTCCATGGGAGACGTCGCCGGGTCCGGCGGCTACTTCGTGGCGATGGCCGCCGACCGGATCGTCGCGCAGCCCGGCACCATCACCGCGTCGATCGGCGTGCTCGCGGGCAAGCTCGTCACCAAGGACTTCTGGGAGATGGTCGGGGTGACCTCGGACTACATCCAGCGCGGCCGGCACGCGACCTTCTATTCCACCGACCAGCAGTTCACGCCCGAGGAGCGGGCCATCTTCAAGGGGTGGCTCGAGCGCATCTACAAGGACTTCGTCGGCAAGGTGGCGCAGGGGCGCGGCAAGACCTTCGACGAGATTCACGCCATCGCGCAGGGGCGGATCTGGAGCGGGGAGGACGCCTTGAAGCTGGGGCTTATCGACGAGCTGGGCGGCCTGCCGACGGCGGTGGCGCGCGCCGCCGAGCTGGCGCATCTCGATCCCAAGGCGAAGGTGCAGCTCGTCGAGGTGCCGGCGCCCAAGTCGTTCCTGCAGGAGATCTTCTCGCACGACGATGCGGAGACCACCAGCCTCGAGCGGCTGCGCCTGCAGATCCGCGATTTCGTGGAAGAGGGGCGGCTGCCGATCCGGGACGAGGTCCTGGCGATGCCGTACGTCCCGCGCATCCGATAAGGAGGGCCCGGTGATGGGGATGGCGATGTTCTTCTTCGGAGCGCTGTTCCTGTTCGGCGTGCTGGCGCTTCTCTTCGCGCTGGTGTCGATCCCGATCCTGGTGGGGGCGGCGTGTCTCATCGCCGCGGTGCGGCTGGCGTTCTTCGTCGTCTTCCTGCCGTTCCGGCTGGTCGGCTGGATGTTCGGGCTGGCGCTCGGCCGCTGATCCCGGTCAGGGGGCGGTGCGGACCTCGAAGTCGATCCCCGATTCGGCGATGCCGGCCCGGACCGTGATCGTCCGGAACGTCGGAACGACCGGAATCGGCGTCGAGCCGTCGCCGATCGCGACGACCCGGTAGGTGCCGGGTTCCGGCAGCGCCAGGCTCCAGGTGCCGTCGGCCTGGATCGGCACGCGGGTCGCCTCTTTCAGGATGTTGTTCGGCCCGTAGAGGACGATCGTCTTCGCCCCGCCGGCCACCCGGCCGCGCAGGAGCGGCGGGCCGGCCTCCTGCTCCCGCGAGGGGGCCGGAGCGGCGTCGTTCGCAGGCTCAGGCGGCGGTGCGGGGGTTGGTTCCGCTTCACCCAGAGGCGCGACGTTCTGGACCGGTTGAGCTTTTTGAACCGGCTCGGACTTTTTCACCGCCTCCGCCTCAGGGGGCGGGTCGCCTGCTTTGCCTGCCGGCAGGGCGGAAGGCTCCGGCTTCGGCAGGGAGGGGGTCGGGGCGCGCAGCGCCGAGACGGTCCCGTGCGGTGTGAGCGCGACGACGACGTCGTGGTCCGGCCCGGGAAAGGCGAGCACCTGGGCGTCGGTCGATCCGGAAAAGTCGATCGCCGGGGCGGTGGGCCACAGGAGGGCCCCGTTCCCCGGGTCCAGGAAGACGAGGCCGCGATCGCCGAGAGCCGCGAGCAGCGAGCCGTCCTGCGCCCACGCCAGGCGCGTGACGTTGAAGGGGAGCGTGGCGACGGTGGTGGCGTCGTCGCGGCGCGAGTGGCGCTCCTGGGCGCCGAGAGCGGCGATCCGCTCCGCGTCGAACAGCGCCAGCTGCGCCCCCCGCCCGACCGCCACAACGTCGCGCCCCGGCGCGATCGCGATCGGCCCGTTGGCGCCGGGGGAGCGGTACTGCCACGACACCCGCACGGGGTCGGCGCCGTAGGTCTGGATGCGGTCCTGCAGCGCCACGTAGAGTCTCCGGCCGGAGGCGTCGGTGGCGATTCCCGATGCGACCGACGACAGCAGGCTGGAATCGACCACCTCGGCGCGCTCGACGTCGATGGCGTGCAGCCAGCCGCGGCTCCCCTGGGTCCCCGGGCTGCCGCGCCAAGCGAGGACCCAGGCCCGGCGCCCGTCGGGGGAGACGGCGGCGGCGCGCGGCGCCCCCTCGAAGCCGACCACCGGCCCGCGCTCGGCGGCGGTCCCCCGGAGCCCCAGGACGACCGCCTCCCCTTCGCGCAGCCTTTTCTCTCTCTCTTTGCCCGGGGGGACCTCGGCCGGCTCGACCAGGAGCACCCGCCCCTCTCCGAGAGGGAGGACCGAGCGGAAGCCCTGCGGGGCGGAGGCGATCCCGGAGGCGGGGGAGAGCTCGGTCGAGGCCCCGTCCCAGAAGAAGAGGGAGCCGCCGCTCGCCAGGAGGCGGAACTCCGCCGCCGCCGACTCGGTCGAGGCGAGGGCAGGCGGCCCCCCGGCTGTCAGGAGAGTCCCGAGCAGGAGCGCCCCGAAGCGCGGGGCCCGGAGAAGGTGCGGCCAGGACATGAGAGAGAGCAGTGTAGCCGAATCGGCGCAGGCCGGCGGCCGGCGCCGCCGCGAGATCGCCGGGGCGCGGTCCGTCCCCCGCGCCCGGCCCAAAGCCACGCGAACCGGGGCGTTGCGCCGCGCCCCGGCCCCGGCTAGAATGACCCTTCCCACGAGCCGAGACATTCAGGAACGAAGGAGAGGATCCGAGCATGGCGAGCTTGTTCGACCCTGTCGATGACATCAAACTGCCGGACCAGCGGCCGAAGAAGAACTGGAAACCGTTCCTGAAGTGGGGCGGTGTCGCGCTCGGAGTGCTCATCCTCGTCGGCGGCGGCTGGTACACCTACGATGTGATGAAGCCGCGCAAGCTCACCGAGAAGCCCCTGCCGCAGTCCCCCGATGTCCTGCTCACCGAGCTGAAGGAAGCGCGCGACGGCATCGACACCAACACCCGCGACATCTACGCCCGCATCGCCCAGTTCAACGACCGCATGGAGATGCTCGGGCGCAAGCAGATCAACCCGTCGCAGATCTTCCTGCAGGGACTGTCGAGCGAGGAGCAGCAGGCGTTCGACCAGATGATCAAGGACGAGAAGGACCCCACCTACAAGGGGGTCCTGTCGCAGGTCGTCGAGAACATGAAGAAGATCCGCGAGCTGCAGGGGAAGGTGACCGACCTCGAGGCGAAGCTCCCGGGCGACGGCGTGGACGTGAAGCCCGGCGACACGCATCTCAAGATGGCGCAGAAGTGGCTCATGGACACGCAGCACATCCCCGAGGGGCGCGCGAAGGAGCTGGTCGCCCGCATCAACATCATGGACACCGGGCTGCAGAAGGGGAACAAGGTCCACTTCTACTACGACCCGGCGAAGGACTTCTTCGGCACCTGGGTCGCCCAGGGGGACGCCAAGTCGTCGCCCCTCGCCATCGTCCGGGCGCGCGAGATGGGGCTCATCGGCGAGCGCGACAAGGCGGTCGCCAAGGCCACCGACCTGGAGGGGAAGAAGGCGGAGCTCGAGGGGGTGCTGGCCGACCTGCAGGCGGAGATCAAGGCGCTCGAGACGCGCAAGGCGTCGCTCGAATCCAACGTGGCCCAGCTCGAAGGGGAGCGCAACGCCGCCCAGGAGCAGGCCAAGACCGTGAGCGCCAACCTCGAGACGGTGACCAACTCGATGTACTACGAGGCGGACACCGCCGACAAGCTGAAGGCGCGCGGCGTCCTCAGGACGGTCAACAAGGTGGACAAGATCGCCGACGTGAAGTTCGCCTCGAGCCTGAATCTCAAGCAGTCGAAGAGCATCACGCTCAAGCCGAACCAGTTCGGCATCAGCAGGATTCGCGACGTGCGCATCCTGCCGTCCTACTTCCGGGAGAAGCGCGAGCTGGACGTCAAGTTCGCGGAGGACGGCACCGTCGAGGTGACGGTCCTCGACGAGAACGCCATGCGCGGCCAGCGCGTCCTCTTCGTCGTCGAGCAGTAGCCCCGGCCGCCGGGGGGCATGGCCACGGAACCCGACCCCGCCGCCCCGGCCGACGCCGCCTTCGAGGACTACCCGCTCACGCGCCAGGAGTACATCAGCGCCATGGTGCACTTCTACCGCGGCGAGATGTACCGCAGCCAGGTCTGGCGCACGCGCCTCGACACCACCACCAACTGGGCGGTCGTGACCACCGCCGCGGTCATCTCCTTCACGTTCGGCGATCCGAACCACCCGCACGTCCTGCTCCTGCTGTCGAACCTCATCATCACGGTCTTCCTGTTCCACGAGGCGCGGCGCTTCCGCTACTTCGACGTGTACCGGGCGCGGGTGCGCATGCTGGAGGAGAACTTCTACCTGCCGATGCTGACGCGGCAGCTCGTCAGCCCCGACCGGGAATGGAGGAAGTGCGTCGCCGAGGATCTCGACCGGCCGTCGTTCAAGACGTCCTTGTTCGAGGCGATCGGCTTCCGGCTGTCGCGCAACTTCGTCTGGATGTACCTCATCCTGGCGATCGCGTGGCTGATGAAGCTGTTCATCCACCCGACCCAGGCGGCCAGCATGGCGGAG
>DATNEZ010000588.1:0-2282 GCA_035606645.1 Binatia bacterium | reverse complement strand
TGGCGCGCGGGGGGGCCACCCGCCCCCGCAGGATCGACGTGACGACCTGCCCCGCGTGGCTGCCGGTGTGCGGCAGGGCGCCGGTCAGGACGTCGTACAGGATCACGCCGAGCGAATAGAGGTCCGAGCGGCCGTCGACCGGCTTCCCCTCCAGACGCTCGGGGGCGATGTAGTGGATGGTCCCGCTGAGGCCGTACTGGCCCGACTCGGCCTGGGGGCGGGCCAGGCCGAAATCGAGGAGCTTCACGTGGAACGGCGGGCGGACCAGGATGTTCTGGGGCTTGATGTCGTTGTGCAGAATCCCGCGCGAATGGATGTAGTCGAGCGCCCGCAGGCACTGCACCGCCAGGCTGTCGAATCGGGCCCGCAGATCGGCGCGGGGGAGCCGCTCCAGGTCGTCGCCGTCGACGAATTCCATGGTCAGGAAATGGCGGCCGTCGGTGTCGCTGGTGCCGAAGTCGTACACCTCGGCCAGGTTCGGATGGCGCAGGCGCGCCATGGCGCGGAACTCGTCCTTGAACAGGTCGATTCCGCCGCTGAGGATCCGGTCCGGCTTCAGGAACTTGAGGGCGACGGGACGCCCCGACAGGAGCGTGTCGCGGACCAGGCAGACCGAGCCCATCCCGCCTTCGCCGATCGGGCGGACTACGTCGTATCGTTGATTGATGCGCGGCTCAGGTTCCTGGGGCACAGGGGCCGCTACGCTGGGTCATTCTGGTCCGGGCCTTCGCCCTAGTGCCCGAGGCAGGCAGGGTCACGAATCAAGCAGAGAACATCGGCCCAGCCCCCCGGGGCTGATGGCGGGAAAATACTACTAATTTGTTGAGCGCGCAAAGGTTTTTGTGCGGGAGGGGTGCGTCAGAAAACCAACGGAATCAGTTCAGCCCGACGGATCGGCGTCCGGTGAAACGCTGGTAGCCGGATCCCTCCGGCCGGTCCTTGCGGTGGGCGGCCTTGACGTCGTACATCCGGGCGTCGGCGACGGCGATCAGGGCGTCGAGGCTCTTGCCGTCCTCGGGGAAGGAGGCGGTCCCCATGCTGAGCGTCAGCTTGAGCGGCTTGCCGCCGTGCACGACGAACTTGGTGCTCTCGATCGCCTCCTGGATGCGCCCCTGCAGGCGCGCGACCTCGGCCTTGCCGACGCCCGGGAGCGTGATGATGAACTCGTCGCCCGAGTAGCGCACGCAGGTGTCGCAGCCGCGCATCTGCTTGCGGATGGCGCGGGCCACCTGGCGCAGGATGCGGTCTCCGGCGGCCTGACCGTGCCGGTCGTTCACCTCGTTGAAGTCGTTGACGTCCATCTCGATGATGCTAAGGGGGACCTGCTGGCGCACGGCGCGCGCCAGCTCCTCTTCGAAGCTGACGAAGAGATACCGGGCGTTCGGCAGGCGGGTCAGCGGGTCGACCAGGGCATTGTCGCCCTGGGCGCTGAACTGCAGGGAGTTCTTCACCGCGGTCGCCACGTGCTTGGCGACGGTCGAGATGATGCGCAGATGGTCTTCCTCGTACGGCAGGTCGCGGACGTCGTACAGCGCCAGGACACCCAGGAGCTGGTCGCCGTCGACCAGCGGTGCGACGATCGAGCTCTCGAGGTTTTCGAGCCCCTTCTCGGCCATCAGGTCTTCGAGGTCGGAGCGGTTCCCCTCGCGCAGGGCGGAGGCCTTGTGCGAGACGCCGCGCAGGGGCAGGCGGTGGACCGCGGCCCAGCCGCTCATCTTCGAGCCCAGGGGCAGCGTGTGCCGCAACAGTCGGGGGGAGTGGACGCCGTGCACGAGCCGGGCCGACAGGAGCTTGCGCTCCTTGTCGTACAGGTACAGGACCAGGCAGCGGTAATGCAGCAGGCGCGCGATCTTGCCGGCGATGAACCCCATCGCCTCGTCGAGGTTCAGGCTGCGGGCGGTGCTCTGCGCGATCTCGTAGAGCGCGAACAGCTCCCGCTGGGCCGAGTGGATGTGCTCGACGATCGAGGTGCGCAGCAGGTTTGTGTCGCGCACCAGGGGGTCGTCCCCGCTGGTGAGCTTGCGCTTGTCGGGGGCGCTCGAGGTCTCCTGCGACCGGTTGATCTCGTCCGCCAGGGCGTGCAGCCGGTCGAGGTTCCCGACGAGCGCGTCCACGACCTTCGGATCGAACGAGACGCCGGATTCCCCCCGCACGTACGCCAGCGCCTCGTCGCGGCTGAGCGGCTTGCGGTACGGCCGGTCGGAGGTCAGCGCGTCGTAGCAGTCGGCAACGGAAAGGATGCGCGCGGTCATCGGGATCTCCTCCCCCTTGAGCCGGTCGGG
>DATNEZ010000572.1:0-2406 GCA_035606645.1 Binatia bacterium | reverse complement strand
GACCGCTCCACGATCATGCGCCGCAGTCTACCGCGATCCGGGGAGCGCGCCTCCCCGTGAAGCGCCCGCGTGGCACTTGACCGTGCGGAGCGTTGCGGGTAGCCTCAGGCTTCCTATGCCCGGCAAGTATTTCGAAGAGCTCGCGCCCGGACAGCGCCTGCGTCATTCGATCGGCCGCACGGTCACCGAGGCCGACAACACGCTGTTCTGCGCCCTGACGATGAACACCCAGCCGCTGCACCTCAACCGGGACTTCGCCGCCCGGTCGGAGTTCGGGCAGCGCATCGTGAACGGCATCTTCACGCTCGGGCTCGTGGTCGGGTTGAGCGTCCCGGACCTGACCGAGGGGACCATCGTCGCCAACCTCAGCTACGATCGGGTGGTGCACCCCCACCCGGTGTTCCTCGGAGACACGATCTACGCCGAGACCGAGGTGCTCGAGACGCGTCCGTCCGCCTCGCGCCCCGACCGGGGCATCGTCCGCCTGCGGCACCGCGGGCTGAACCAGGACGGGACGGTGGTGGTCGAGATCGAGCGCTCGGTCCTGTTTCTGATGCGACCGGCCCCGTGAGCCCGGGGAGATCCCGGTCCCGGACCGCGGCGGCCGATCGTCGCGGTCCTTCCGTCCCGGCACGCGTCCGCAGGACCCTCCTCTTCTGCCCCGCCACCGAGACCGGGAAGATCGAGAAGGCGGCACGGCTGCCCGTGGACGGCGTCATCCTCGATCTCGAGGACGGCGTGGCGCTCGGTCGCAAGGAGGAGGCGCGCCGCGGGGCGGCCCGGGCCCTTTCGAGTCTCGATTTCGGCCGCGCCGAGCGCCTGGTGCGCGTCAACCCGGAGGGGGCCGGCCTCGAGGAGGACCTCCGGATCACCGGAGAGGCCCGCCGCCCGCCCGACGCGTACGTCCTCCCGAAAGCCGAATCGCCCGAGGCGATCCGGAAGGTGTCCCGGCTCCTGTCCGGGATCGAGCGCCGGCGCCGGCTGCCCCCGCGGACCATCCGCATCCTGGCCATCATCGAGACCGCGCGGGGCGTCGTCGGGCTCGGCCCGATCGCCGCCTCCGATCCCCGGCTCGACGCCCTGGTGTTCGGCGCGGAGGACCTGTGCGGCGATCTGGGGGGAACGCGGACGCGCGAGGGGCGCGAGGTCCTGTACGCCCGGAGCGCCGTGGCGATCCACGCCGCCGCCCGCCGCCTGCAGGCCATCGACACCCCCTTCGTCGATCTCGCCGACGAGACAGGTCTCGTGGCCGAGACGCGCGATGCCCTGGCGCTGGGCTACGCGGGGAAGCTGGCGATCCACCCGTCGCAGATCGCCCCCATCCACGGCGTGTTCACGCCGCGCCCCGAGGAGATCCGGGAGGCGCAGAGGCTGCTCGACGAGCATGAGCGCCAGCAGGCCGGCGGGAAGGGAGTGTTCGTCCTGGACGGGCGGATGGTCGACATGCCGATGGTGCGCGCGGCGCGCGCGGTCCTGGCGCGCGCGCGCCTGGCGGGTGTCGGTCCGTCCCCCTGACCCGCCTCAGCCGGGGCCGATCTCGACCAGGGTCCGCCCCCGCTCGACGACGTCCCCCGCCTTGCAGTGGAGCCTTCTCACGATCCCCGCGTGGGGCGCGACGACGCGGATCTCCATCTTCATCGCCTCCAGGACGACGAGCGCGGCTCCCGCGACGACGGGGTCCCCCTCCCGCACGCTCACGGCCACGACCTGGCCGTCCATGACGGCGGCCACCTGATCCTCGCCCGCGGGACCGGGGCCCTCCTTGTCGCGGCCCGGGAAGGTGCGGAAGAGCGTCACCGGGCCGCTCCGATCGATCTGGACGACGCGGCGATCGCGATCGCGCACCGCGAATCCGGCGCACGGCGCTCCGTCGATGAGGATCTCCAGCCGCCCCCCCTGGGCGCGGCGGACGACGACACCGACCGTCCTGCCGTCGAGGAGGACCCGGTACCCTTCCGCCGATCGATCGAGGGTGACGGTTCGGAGGGACCCGTCGATGCGGTAGTGGAGGATCATGCCGGCGACCCGGGCCGGAACCGGTCGGATCGGCTCCAGGGGCTGTCGAAGTCCAGGTCGTCCTCGTCCCCCTCCCCGGGGACGCCGCGCCCGGCGTCGTCCTCGGCCACGCCCGGCAGCACCTCGGACAGCGCGGCCATGATCAGGACCTCGTCGGCCGGCGCCGCGACCGGCGGGCGCCATGAAGCCATGTCGCGCTCGACGAAGGCGGTCGTCGCCTGTCCGGCGCGGAACACCGGGTGGGCGAGGATGGCCTTCAGGTACGGGAGGTTGGTCTCGACCCCGAGGATCGCCGTGCGCTCGAGCGCCTGCTCCATGAGCCGGATGGCGGCCGGGCGATCCTGCGCGTGCACGATCACCTTGGCGAGCAGCGAGTCGTAGTGAGGGCTC
>DATNEZ010000545.1:0-8180 GCA_035606645.1 Binatia bacterium | reverse complement strand
CGTCGGACCCACTTCACGAGGAATAGGCGGGACCCGCCGGAGCGTGACAGGGGGGGCCGCCGGTCGGCAGACGCCGGTTGACCCGGGGCCACCCCAGGGGTATATACGAGTCACCTGGAGCAGCGCTGTTCGGAGGGCACTCCGTGAAGGTTCCGCGTGGCCTGATGGGCGTGGCGCTCGGGTTCCTCGTCGTTCTACCGGCACCCGCCCTGGCGGCCGTCTCGATCCAGACCTTCTCCCTCGAGCCGGCCAGCCCGGACACCGGGGACCCGATCGTCCTGACGGCGTCGATCCAGTCCACATCGTCCTGCGATTTCCGCGGCGCCTCGATGGTCTGGGGGCCGCAGCCCGAGCTGGGCGGCCAGCCGGGCTGGGGGATCGACATCCGGTTCCAGGACGGCCCCCTTCCGGTCGTCAGCACCTGCCCGGTCGAAGCACACTTCGGGACGCTCGTCGTGGCCTCGGGGCAGGGCGTCGTGCGCGCGCGCAGCAACGGTACTGTGACCGACACCGCCTTCTTCACGCTCGACGTCCTCCCGGGCCCGGTCGCGGGGTGGGAGGAGCCGGCCTGGCACGGCGGCTACCAGCGCACGACACAGAGCGCGGCGCTGACGGCGCTGCCGGGGCGCCTGGCGATGGGCGACCTGCTGCGCCGCATGATCGTCTTCATCGATCCGAAGACCGGGGACGAGCTGTCGGGGTTCTTCGCTCCCGCGACCGGCGATGTCCGGGGGCTGGCGTACGACGGGACCAACCTGTACGCCTCGATACGCGAGACGATCACGCATCGGATCTACAAGATCGATCTCCTCGGGCGGGTCCTGGACTCTTTCCCGAGCCCGATCATCACCCCCGGCAGCGCTCCCCTGGAAGGCCTGGCCTGGCAGAACGGCGTCCTGTACGGCACGTACGAGAGCCCCCCGACGCTCTTCGCGATCGATCCGAACACGCACCTGAAGCTGTGGCAGAGGCCCCTGCCCGGGCGGATCCTGGGGCTCGACGCCGCTCCCGAGGGGCTCCTCGGCGTCGAGGCGACCGGGAGCTTCTATTTCATCGAGCCGTCGCCTTCCGGCCAGGACGTCCTCCTGGCCGATCCGATCGAGACCGGCATCACCAGCTTCCCCAACCTGACCGGCCTGGCGTACGACGGGGCCGCCACCTACGTGTGGGATGCGAACACCGCCCAGATCCTGTTCATGAGGACCTTTGCGGTCTGGTGGGCCGCCGACGGCACCTTGCGCGCCTACGTGCCGGAGCCGGATCAGGCGGTGGACGTGATCCGCGGATATCTCGATGACATCGCGCAGCTGGCCGGCTACCTCGATCTGTCCTTCCGCGCCCCGGCGACCTGCCTGGAGAATCGCGGCCCCGGGGGCGTGGTGGCCGAGACGGAGAACCCGGCAAGGGGCCACGCCTTCTTCTACGTCGCGCGCTTCATCGACGCGAACGGGAACCCGTCCTCGTACGGGCGGACCACGGACGGCTTCCGGCGCCTCGATTCGCGCGAGGCCTGCCCCTGAAAAAATCTTTCCTTGGGCCGTCCGGGGGTGGCGTATCCTGTCGCTCCGGCGGCGGCGCCTGCCCCGCTCTTCAGCGGACGGTACCCCGGCGAGGAGATTCTTGGCCAGCAAGTACCTGCGCGACCCGGTCCACGGATCGATCGGCTTCGACAAGGATCGGGAAAAGCTCGTCATCGATCTGATCAACACGCGCGAGTTCCAGCGCCTGCGCCGCATCCGGCAGCTCGGGGCGCTGTTCCTGACCTTCCACGGCGCGGAGCACACGCGCTTCACCCACTCGCTCGGCGTCGCGTACATGGCCCGGCGGATCTTCGACGCGCTGCTCGCGGCGGGACAGGTGCAGCAGAAGGGGCGCGCCCTGGAGCGCACGCGGCTGGTGGCGATCGTGGCGGCGCTTTTGCATGACCTGGGGCACGGTCCGTTCTCGCACCTCTACGAGAAGGTGTTCAACGATCGCCGGCACGAGGAGTGGACGGGCCTGATCATCAAGCACGGGCGCGGCGAGGTCGGCCGCCTGCTGCGGCGGGCCGGTATGGTGGAGGAGGTCCTGGGCGTGTACGGCCGCACCTACCGGCCGGCGTTCGTGTCGGACCTCGTGTCATCCCAGCTCGACGCGGACCGGCTCGATTATCTCCTGCGCGATTCGTTCATGACCGGGGTCGCCTACGGCAAGTACGACCTCGAGTGGATTCTCACCAACCTGAGGCTGGCGCGGCGCGGCGGGCGGGACGGCGAGCTGCGGCTGGCGATCAACGGCCTGAAGGGGTACCACGCCGCCGAGCAGTTCGTGATCGGGCGCTACCTGATGTATCAACAGGTGTACTACCACAAGACGAGCCGGTCGGCGGAGCAGATGATCCGCACCGCGCTGCAGCGGCTGGTGGACGCGCACGGCGAGACCGGCCGGTTTCCCGATCCCTGCCCGGCGTCCATCCGGCGCCTGATCGAGACGCGCGGCAATCTCCCGGTCGAGGACTACCTGAGGCTGGACGACTGGCTCTTCCTGTCCGCGTTCCAGGAATGGGCCCTGGCCCCGCAGGGAAAGGTCGACCCGATCCTGCGCGACCTGTGCGACCGGATCACCCGGCGGCACCTGTTCAAGACGGTGCGGCTGACCGCCGACACGCGCCACAAGGCGTTCGGCCAGGCGATCGAGGAGCTCAACGGGCAGTTCCGCCGGAAAGGCTTCGACCCCCGCTATTACCTGCTGGAGGACGACGCCAGCGACCTGCCGTACCGCGACCTGGCCTACTCCGACCGGATGGGCACGGCCCCGGAGGACATCGGCCTGGCGGTCCGCGGGCGCATCGTCGGGTACATGTCCGAGCGGGGCGTCTCGCCGCTCATCGACTCGATCCGGAACGAGCCGCGCAAGCTCCAGCGTCTGTGCTTCCCCTCGGCGATGCGCTCCACGGTCGAGCGCCGCCTCAAGGCCTTCATCGCGAGCGAGCGGCAGTGAGCGCCCGGCGCGGGGGACGGGATGCTTGACGCGCAGGATTCGGCAGGGTACCGTCTGCATCCCGCCGTTCTCAGGTCGGCGGGAGCGAGGTCGAGAACGTGAGCCATTGGAATCGCGGACGGATCGGGCTTCACCTGGGATGGATGGCGGCCTGCCTGCTTCTCATGGCGTGCGCGCCGCTCGCCGCCCAGGACCCCTCCACCACGCCGTCCTTCCCGGGCGGCGAGGCGGCGGAAACGCCGGAGCCCGCGCCCGACGAGGAGGGCGCGCCGGCGGTCGAGGACCCGACGCAGACCGCCGGTGGGGCGCTCCGTCTCTTCATGGGGTCGCGCGACTACCGGATGCTGCGGCGGCTGAAGAGCGTGATGACCGACAATCTCCAGGCGCGGTTCGACCACAATTCCGCGCCCTTCAACGGCAAGAGGAACAACCGGCTCGTCGCCTTCGAGTTCACCGAGAAGAACCTGAAGCCGTCCCGTCCGGCGGGCGCCAAGCCCGCGGGCACGGCGGCCCCGGCGGCCCCGCGCTACATCGCCACCGTGCGCAGCCTGTGGGCCGAGCAGGGGGAGGCGACGGAGATCCGCACCGAGTCGATCACGCTGACGCAGCGCGAGGACGGCCTGTGGCGCGTCGGGGACCTGGCGCAGTCGTCGTCCGAGAACCTGCGGTTCGGCGGGACCGTCGACGGCGTCACGTCGCTGCGCATGGTGCTGCGCGCCTGGATCCGGGGAGAGGCGGCGGGCGCGCGGAGCAGCCTCAGCGACGCCTTCCTGAAGCGATACGCCGGCCGCGACGAGGCGCTGGCGGCCCTGTTCGCTCCCCCGAGCGGCAAGGGCCACGCCGCATACCAGATCGTCGAGATGACTCCCGTGGGAACGACGGGCGCCGTGGCCCGCGTGCGGTTTTACGATACGGTGATCGGGGAGCCCGCTCCGATCGACGGCAGGGTGCGCATCCTCAAGCTGGTCCGCAAGGGCTCGCGCTGGCTCGTGGACGCCTGGGAGTAGGAGAGTCCCCGGCGGTCGCGGCGCGCCGGGGCCCGCTGCCGGACGGCCGCGGCGTCCCTCATCCGAAGTATAATGATCGCTCAGGAGGACCGGTTGGCCCAGACCCCCCGAACGGTTCGCTCGGAAGACGACGATCGGTTCCACGATGAATGCGGCGTGTTCGGCGTCTTCCACCACCCCGAAGCCGCGAACCTGACCTACCTCGGGCTCCACGGCCTGCAGCACCGCGGGCAGGAGTCCGCCGGCATCGTCTCGTCGAGCGGCGACCGTCTCTACGAGGAGAAGGGGATGGGGCAGGTCGCGCGCATCTTCAAGAAGAAGCAGCTGCGGCGGCTGAAGGGGGACCTGGCGATCGGTCACGTCCGCTACTCCACGGCCGGGAAGAGCAGCCTGGCGAACGCCCAGCCCCTCCTCATCGACTCCTGCAAGGGGGAGATCGCGATCGCCCACAACGGCAACCTGGTCAACGCCTACTCGCTGCGCGACGCCCTCGAGAAGGACGGCTCGATCTTCCGGACGAACAGCGACACCGAAGTCGTCCTGCACCTGATCGCCCGCTCGCGGCAGGCCGATCTCGAGGCCGCCATCGTGGACGCCCTGAAGCAGGTGCAGGGAGCGTACTCGCTGGTCTTCATCGCGCGGGACCGGATCATCGGGGTGCGCGACCCGCGCGGCTTCCGGCCCCTGTCCCTCGGGCGGCTGGGGGACGCGCACATCCTCAGCTCGGAATCGAGCGCCTTCGACCTCATCGACGCCGCCTTCGTGCGCGACGTCGAGCCGGGCGAGATGGTGGTCCTCAGCGCCGCCGGCGTGAAATCGTACCGGCCGTTCCCGGCACAGCCCGTGTCGCAGTGCATCTTCGAGTACGTCTACTTCTCGCGCCCCGACTCCCGCGTGTTCGGCCGCGCCGTGCACGAGGTCCGCAAGCGGCTCGGGCGCGAGCTGGCCCGCGAGCAGCCTCTCGAGGCGGACGTGGTGGTCCCGGTGCCGGACTCGGGGATGTACGCCGGGCTGGGGTTTTCCGAGGAGTCGCGCATCCCCCTGGAGTTCGGGCTGGTGCGCAACCATTACGTCGGGCGCACGTTCATCGAGCCGCGCCAGGCCATCCGCCACTTCGGCGTGAAGCTGAAGCTCAACCCGGTGCGCGCGCTGATCGAGGGGAAGCGGGTCGTGCTGATCGACGATTCGATCGTGCGCGGCACGACCAGCCGCAAGATCGTGTCGATGGTCCGATCGGCGGGGGCGCGCGAGGTGCACATGCGCATCTCGTCGGCGCCGACCGTCGGCCCGTGCCACTACGGCGTCGACACGCCGAGGCGATCCGAGCTGATCGCCTCGTCCCACACGGTGGACGAGATCAAGAGATACATCCGGGCCGACTCGCTCGGCTACCTGTCCCTGGAGGGGATGTACCGGGCGGTCGGCGAGAGCCAGTCATTCTGCACGGCCTGCTACACGAACAGTTATCCTGTCCCGTTTCCCAAGGAGGAAGAGGCACACGGGATGGTCTCGGGTCGTAGGTAGTGCCTCTTTCATTTCCACGAAAGGTGACGACACCATGACCACGCAAGCGACTTCGAACGCGTCCGGCGGTCAAGCGCCGGCGCGGCCCTACGTCCCGGCGCGGCCGACCATCCCGCTCGACGGCGATCTGCTGGCGGACCGATTCGTCAAGTTCGAGTTGGGGGCCCGCAAGATCCGCTGGGACGATCAGGGGCCCGTGCAGATCGACTGGTCGATCTACGACCGCAGCAAGCTGACGCTCGACAACCTCCTGGTCGTCAAGCTGGTGACCTTCGTCGAGTCGTACGCCGACGTGTACACCTCGCTCCTCCTCGATAATTTCTGCGTCAACGACACGATGGCGACCTTCTTCCAGCTCTGGGAGCGGGAGGAGTCGAACCACGCGGAGAAGCTCGTCAGGTACCTCGAGACGGTCGGTCTGGACCGGGAGGATCTGCGCGTGGCCCTGCAGCGGCCCCGCTCGCGGCAGTTCACCGTGCCGTACATCCAGTCCCCCCTGCAGGCCAACTGCTTCACGTACTGCCAGGAGCTCCTGACCGCGTTCTTCTACCAGATGTTCCGGCGCACCGTGCAGGAGCCGCTGCTGAACGAGATTCTGGTCAAGATCATCGCGGACGAGTGGCGCCACTTCCACTGGTACGAGAACGTCCTGAAGATGCACCTCGAGACCGACCGGAAGAAGACGATCGAGGAGTGCATCCCGGTGTTCGAGAACTTCGCCATGCCGGGCAACCAGATCCTCGGGGCCGAGTACGAGATCCTGACCGACGAGATCATCAAGAGGATGCGCTTCTCGACGTCGGAGATCTTCCAGATCGGCAAGACGATCACCTCGACCTTCGGCCTGATCGAGGGCGGCCGGATGATCGCCCGCTCCTCCTATGCGCGCAACATGAAGGACGTGGTGATGCGCAAGAAGGTGCCCGAGCCGAACCACGACGAGATCGTCCGCTCGTTCACCGCCGACCTCGAGAAGGCCCTTGGAGCGAGTCCGGCCTAGCCAGAAGATTCCGGAGCCCGTCACCATGCCGCCCGCGCACGCACGCGAGGACATCGCGCGCCTGGCGATCAACACGATCAAGACCCTCGCCATCGACGCCGTCGAGCAGGCGAAGTCCGGCCACCCTGGGATGCCGATGGGGGCCGCGGACTACGCGTTCTTTCTGTGGACGCGGCACCTGCGCTTCGACCCCAGGGACCCCGGCTGGGCCGATCGGGACCGCTTCGTCCTGTCGGCCGGCCACGGCTCGATGCTCCTGTACGCCCTCCTGCACCTGAGCGGGTACGACCTGTCGCTCGAGGAGATCAGGAAATTCCGCCAGTGGGAGAGCCGGACCCCGGGACACCCGGAGCACGGCTGCGCCCCCGGCGTCGAGACCACCACCGGGCCGCTGGGCCAGGGGTTCGGCAACGCCGTCGGCATGGCCATCGCCGCGAAGATGGCCGCGGCGCGCTTCAACACGCCCGATCACCCCCTCGTCTCGCACCGCACCTGGGTCATCGCCAGCGACGGCGACCTGATGGAAGGGGTGGCCTCCGAGGCGGCGTCGATCGCCGGGCACCTCGCCCTCGGGAACCTGACGGTCCTCTACGACGACAACCGCATCACCATCGAGGGGGAGACCGGGCTCACGTTCTCCGAGGACGTCGGCCGGCGCTTCGAGGCGTACGGCTGGTCGGTGCAGCGCATCGACGGGCACGACCACGCGGCGATCACCGCGGCCCTCGCGAAGGCCGCGGGAGAGACCTCGAAGCCGGGGCTGATCGTCGCCCGCACGCACATCGCGCACGGCAGCCCCGGCAAGCACGACAGCGCCGATTCGCACGGATCGCCGCTCGGGCCGGAGGAGGCGGCTGCGACCAAGAAGGCGCTCGGCTGGCCGGCCGCGCCGACGTTCCTGGTGCCGGACGAGGTGCGCGCCCTGTTCGCGGCGCGCGCCGAGGAGGGGGGCCGGGCGCGCCAGGAGTGGCAGAAGCGGTTCGAGGCCTGGAGCCGATCCCATCCGGAGAAGCGGGCCCTCTGGGACCGCTGCCATGCGCGCGCCGTGCCCGACGACCTGTTCGATCGCCTGCTGCCGATCGTGGCTCCCGCTGCGGGGACCGCGCAGCCGCCCGGGGCGGTGCCTGCCGTCGGCAAGCCCGAGGCGACGCGCGTCACGTCCGGCCGGATCCTGCAGAAGATCGCTGAGCTCGTGCCGTCCCTGTGCGGCGGCAGCGCCGACCTGGAGCCGTCCACGAAGACATTCATCAAGGGGAGCCCGTCGATCGGCCCCGCGTCGTTCGAGGGACGCAACTTCCATTTCGGCATCCGCGAGCACGGCATGGGGGCCGTGCTGAACGGTCTGGCGCTCCACGGCGGGACGATTCCCTACGGCGCGACGTTCCTCATCTTCAGCGACTACATGCGCCCGCCGATCCGCCTGGCGGCGATGGCCGGGCTCCAGATCGTCTACGTGTTCACGCATGACAGCGTCTTCCTCGGCGAGGACGGGCCGACGCACCAGCCGATCGAGCAGGTCCCCGGGCTGCGCCTGGTCCCGAACCTGGCGGTTGTGAGGCCCGCGGACGCTCTCGAGGTCGCCATGGCCTGGACCCTGGCTCTCAAGCGCCGGGGCGGCCCGACCGCGCTCGTCCTGACGCGCCAGGACGTCCCGCCCCTGAAGCGCGCCG
>DATNEZ010000508.1:0-4488 GCA_035606645.1 Binatia bacterium | reverse complement strand
GCGAACGCCTCGTTGATCTCGATGAGCTGCAGGTCGCGCACCGCCGCGCCCGCGCGCTCGAGGGCCACGGCGGCGGCGTAGGCCGGCCCCAGCCCCATCACGGTGGGGTCGAGCCCCGCGAAGCCGTACGAGCGGATGCGGCCGAGGTACGGCAGGCCGAGCTCGCGGGCCCGGTCCTCGGCCGCGACGACCATGCAGGCGGCCCCGTCGGTGAGCATGCACGAGTTGCCGGCGGTCACGGTGCCATTTCGCCGATCGAAGGCCGGTTTCAGATTCGCCAGCTGCTCCATCGTCTGGTCCTCGCGCGGCCCGATGTCGTCCAGGATGGGCGCGAACCGCGGGGCGGGGTACAGCGGCACGATCTCCTCGCGCAGCTTCGGGCGGGCCGCCACGGCACGGCGATGGCTCTCGAGCGCGTAGGCGTCCTGCTCTTCGCGCCCGATGCGGAAACGGCGCGCCAGGACCTCGGCCGTCTCCCCCATGTTGAGGCCGCAGATGGCGTCCCTCAGGCCGACCTCGAGCGCCGCGATCGGGCGCAGGTGGCGGGGGCGCACCTTCAGGAGCGCGGCGAGCTTCTGTCCCGGGGTCCGCGCCCTGCGGAAGCGCATGACGTCGTCGGTGAACGCCTGCCCCAGGAGGAACGGGATGCGCGACATCGACTCGACGCCCCCGGCCACGATCACGTCGGCGGCCCCGGACTCGATGCGGTGGAAGGCGCTGACGATCGCCTGGATGCCGGATCCGCAGTTCTGGTTCACCGACCAGGCCGGCACCCGCCGGGGGACCCCCGCCTTGAGCGCCGCGACCCGGGCGATGGTCGTCGACTCGGCCGGCTGCGCGATGTTGCCGATGATCACCTCGTCCACGGCGCGCGGGTCGATGTCGACGCGGGCGATCGCCTCGCCGATGGCGATGCGGCACAGCTCGTCGGCCGGGAGGTCGTTGAGGGCGCCCCACGACTTGCAGAACGGCGTCCGGACGCCGTCCACGATGACCACCCCGCGGCGTCCCGTCACTCCTGGACCTGGTCTCTCGAGATCCCGTACTGCTCGAGCTTCTTGTAGAGGTTGCTCCGCGGCGTGTCGATGGCGCGGGCGGTCTTGGAGATGTTCCAGCGGTTTTCCTTGAGCTTCCGCATGATGAACACCCGCTCCGCCTCGTCCTTGTACTCCTGCAGGGCGCGGAAGGAGGACGGGTCGGGCGGATCGAGCGAGCCCGCGGCGCGCGCCCCGCCCGCGCCCGCGCCGCCTGCGGCCGGTGCCTGCAGGGCGGCCCCGACCGTCTCGGCAGGGCCCGGCTCGACGGGGAGAGGCGCGGCCATGGCCGGCTCGGCGCCCAGCGCGTCGACGTCCTCCGCCTCGATGGACTCCCGCTCCACCATGATCAGCAGCCGCTCGACGGCGTTGCGCAGCTCGCGGATGTTCCCCCGCCAGTTGCGCGCGGCGAGCCGCTCGATGGCGCCGCTGCTGAAGGTCTTCGGCCGATACGTGCTGTCGGCCGCCAGGAGCCCGACGAAATGGGCGATCAGCGGAGGGATGTCCTCGCGCCGCTCGCGCAGCGGGGGACACAGGATCTGCACGACGTTGAGCCGGAAGAACAGGTCCTCGCGGAACGCGCCGGCCCGGATGCGCTCGCGCAGGTCCTTGTTGGTGGCGGCGATGACGCGGGTGTCGACGCGGACGATTTTGGACAAGCCCACCGGCTCGACGTCCCCTCCCTCCAGGACGCGCAGGACCTTGGCCTGCGTGCGCGGGCTCATGTCCCCGATCTCGTCCAGGAAGATGGTGCCGCCGTCCGCCTGCACGAACTTGCCGATCTGCCGGGAGGTGGCGCCGGTGAACGCCCCCTTCTCGTGGCCGAACAGCTCCGACTCGATCAGCTCCTCGGGGATGGCCGCGCAGTTCACCTTGACGAAGGTCTTCTCCGACCGCGGGCTCTGGCGGTGGATCTCGAAGGCGACGAGCTCCTTCCCGGTGCCGCTCTCCCCCGTCACCAGGACGGTGGCGTGCGCCGGGGCCGCCCGCGCGATCGCCTCGCGGACCGCGCCCAGCGCCCGGGAGTCCCCCACCATGCTCATGCCCGCCTCGACCTGGTGGCGCAGGCGGACGTTCTCCTCGCGCAGGCGGCGGCGCTCGATGGCGTGCCGCAGCGCGGTGAGCACCCGCTCCGACTCGAGCGGCTTCTCGAGGAAGTCGTAGGCGCCCTTCTGGATGGCCTCCACGGCGGTCGGGATGTCGCCGTGCCCGGAGATCATCAGGATCGGGGTGTGGGCGTCCTTGGCCCGGATGGCCGCCAGCGCCTCGAGCCCGTCCATCCCCGGCATCTTGATGTCGAGGAGCACGGCGTCGGGCATCTCGCGGCGCAGGGTGTCGATCCCCTGCTGCCCCGAGGGGGCCTCGACGCATTCGAAGCCCTCGTACTCGAGGACCATCCGCAGCGACTTGCGGATTTCCCCTTCGTCGTCGACGACCAGGATCTTTTCTTTCATTCTGCCAGGTCCATGCGGCGCATCGATGGGATGGAGATGATATCAGGCCGGGCGGGCAAAAGCCGCCCATAAAAAAACGGGGCCCGTGATCCGGGCCCCGCCTGTATCGACACCGACGTGGGCGCAGGGCGGCGGCTCTCCCGCCGGCCCGCGCGCGCTTCGGCTATTGCTCCTCATCCTCGTGCGCGCGCAGTCGCACGGTGACGTACCGCGAGATCGGATCCCCGCCGGTTCGCCCCGAGGGGCTGATGACGTACAGGACGACCAGGCCGCCCTCCTTCACCTTCGCCAGCTCGCGCCGGTACTCGCCGACCGTCTTCACGGGCGTCCGGTTCAGCTCGGTGATCACGTCCCCCTCGCCCAGCCCCTTCTCGTACGCTTCGGAGACGCGCGACACCCGGGTGACGAGGACGCCGTGCGTGTCGTCCGGCAGCTCGAGCCGATCCAGGACATCGGGGCCCAGGTCGTCCACGGAGATGCCGAGCTTGCGCTCGTTCGGCTCCTCGGGGCGGCTGCCCTTCTCCGGCGTCTCGGCGGCCTCCTTGCCGATGTGCTCGCTGCGATCCGCCAGCTTGGCCGCGACGGTGGTCTCCTTGCCGTTGCGCAGGACGGTCAGCTTGACGGTCGAGCCCGGCTCCTTGGCGGACACCAGGCGCACGACCTCGTTGGTGCTCTCCACCGAGTGTCCGTCCACGGCGACGATGACATCGCCCCGCTTGAGCCCGGCCGCCTCGGCCGGCAGGCCGGGCCGCACCGAGTTGACCAGGGCGCCCTTGTCGGTCGACAGGCCGAAGGCCTCCTGCAGGTCGGGGGTGATCTCGGCCAGCTCGATGCCGAGGTAGCCGCGGGAGACCTTCCCCTTGGTCCGCAGCTGCTCCATGATCCCCTTCGCCACGTTCACCGGCACCGCGAAGCCGATCCCCTGGCCCACGCTGCTGATGGCCGTGTTGACGCCGACCACCTCGCCCGACACGTTGACCAGCGGCCCCCCGGAGTTCCCGAAATTGATCGCGGCGTCGGTCTGGATGAAGTTGTCGAGAGAGAAGTCGCGCGACAGGTCGCGCAGCACGCGCCCCTTGGCGCTGATCACCCCGACCGTCACGGTGTGGTCGTAGTTGAGCGGGTTGCCGATGGCCATCACCCAGTCGCCGACGCGCACGGTCTCGGAATCGCCGAGCGCGAGGAAGGGCAGCCTCTTGTCCCCCTTGATCTTGATGAGGGCCAGGTCGGTGGAGGGGTCGGTCCCGACCACGTCGGCGAGGTAGTCGTGGCGATCGCCGCTCAGGTTGACCTTGATTTTGCTCGCGTCCTCGACCACGTGGTAGTTCGTCAGGACGAAGCCGTCGTCGGAGATCAGGAAGCCGGATCCGCCGCTGATCTCGAAGCGGGGCTCCTCTTCCGGCTGGAAGCGGCGCCTCTGCTCGGGCCCGAAGAAGAACTCGAAGGGATCGCCGCGGAACGGCTGCCGGCCGCGCCCCTTCTCCTTCGGCTTCACGGTTTCGGTGGATGTGATGCTGACCACGGCCGGGTTGACCTTCTCGGCGATGTCGGCGAACGACCCCGGGCCGCCGGCCTGCGCCCCCTGGCCCGCCGCCATCTGGGCACGGGCGGCGGCGTGCAGGGGACGATCGTCCGTCCTCTCGCCCGCCTGGCCGGAGCGCGTCAGGTGCAGTCCGCCCGCCAGGACCATGCCGAACACAATCGAGGCCACGATCAGTGCAAGCGTGACCGGTTGCCCGCTTTTCTTCATCGACATCATCTCTCCTTGAGAAAATTCAGTATAGGGCCGCCCCGGGCCTCCGTCAAGGACTGGGCGGCCCGTCCGCCAGAGCCGCGCGCACGCATGCCAGGAGGTGCGTGGTGTCGACCGGCTTCTCGATGATCTCGGCCACGCCGAGCCGTGTCGTGCGCTTTTGGATCGCTTCGCTCAGGTAGGTGTTGATCAGGATCACCGTCGGGCGTTCGGAGGTCATTTTTTGGCCGTCGTTTTCCCCCGCGGT
>DATNEZ010000298.1:0-5669 GCA_035606645.1 Binatia bacterium | reverse complement strand
TCCCGGCGTCTGGGCGCCCCTGGAGCGGGGCCGGGAGCGACGCCGCGGGCCGGTGCGGCGACTCCGGCAGCACCGCCCGGTGCCTTGCCGGACGCGCCGGCCCGGAGGGCCGCCATGTAGTCGTCGTAGCCGCCGTCGTGGAGCCGCAGCCGCCCGTCGTCGAACGCCGCCACGCGCGTCGCCACGCGGTTGATGAAATAACGGTCGTGGGACACGAACAGCAGCGTTCCGCCGAAGCCGGCCAGCGCGTCCTCGAGCGCCTCGCGCGTCGGCAGGTCGAGATGGTTGGTCGGCTCGTCGAGCAGCAGGAAATTTCCCGGATCGAGCGTCAGGCGCGCCAGGGCCAGCCGGTTCTTCTCGCCGCCGCTCAGGACCTCGACCCGCTTGAACACCTCGTCGCCTGAGAACTGGAAGATGCCGAGCAGCGATCGCAGCTGGCCGGGGGCTTTCGAGGGGGCCCACGCCTGCATCTCCTCGAGGACGGTCCGCCCGCGGGTCAGGGTCTCGAGGACGTGCTGCGCGAAGTAGTGCAGGACGACCTTCTCGCCGATCTCCACCCTGCCTGCCTCGCTGGCGAGCCTGCCGGCGACCACCTGGAGCAAGGTGCTCTTGCCGCAGCCGTTCGGCCCGACCAGGGCGATGCGGTCCCCGCGCCAGATCTCGAGGTCCAGCCCCTTCAGCACCTGCCGCTCTCCGAACCCCTTGCGCACGCCGGACAGGAGCGCCACCCGCTGCGCCGAGCGCGTCACGGGCGGGAAGGAGAAGCGCCAGGTGAAGTCCTCGGCCATCACCTCGGTGCGCTCCATCTTCTCCAGCATCTTGATGCGGCTCTGCACCTGCCGGGCCTTGGTCGCCTTGAAGCGGAAGCGCTCGATGAACCTCTCCACCTCCTCCACGCGGTGCGCCTCGCTGGCCGCCTTCTTGACGGCCAGCTCGCGGGCCTTGTCCTTGTCCTCGCGATAGCGATCGTAGTTGCCCGGCCAGACCGTCACCTTGCCGGAGCTGATCTCGGCGATCGAGGTCGCCAGCCGGTTCAGGAAGGTCCGGTCGTGCGACACCACGACGAGCGCCGAGGGGATGTCCGACAGGAAGCCTTCCAGCCAGCCGACCGCCTCGAGATCGAGGTGGTTGGTCGGCTCGTCGAGAAGCAGGTACTCGGGGCGGCGCAGCAGGAGGGCCCCCAGCGCGGCGCGCATGCGGTAGCCGCCCGAGAACTCCCGCAGCGGTCGGGCGTGGTCCTCCGGTCCGAACCCGAGTCCGCCCAGGATCACCTTGGCCCGGGCCTCCAGGTCGAAGCCGCCGGCCGCCTCGAAGCGGTGCTGCACGTCGCCGGATCGGCGGGTCAGGTTCTCGAGGCGCTCGCCCGTCGCCGTGGCCATCTCGTGGTGCAGCCGCTCCATCTCCTTTTCCATCTCGAGGATGTCGGCGAACGGCTGCAGGAGCGCCTCGAGCACCGTCCCCTCGGCCAGCCGCGCCCCTTCCTGCGGGAGGTATCCGAGCGAGGTGCCGCGCTGGATGTTGATCGAGCCGCGATCCGGCTCCTCGACGCCGGCGACGAGCCTGAGGATCGTCGTCTTGCCCGCGCCGTTCGGGCCGACCAGCCCGACCCGCGCGCGCGGCGGGATCGCCCAGTCCACGCCGGTCAGGACCTCGTGGACGCCGTAGCTGCGGGCCACTCCCTCGAGCCGGATCATGCGTCCAGTCTACAGGGTGAGAAAATGCCCTACAACAGTGGAGGTGGACCGGATGCGCTCCCTCGACAATGGGGCGTCTTGATCGGGGCCGGGGACCTCCTGCGGCAAAAACCCTCGGCCAAGCCGACTATATACTTGAAACTCAATGGGTTAGTCGACCGCCACCCGAATCCACCTCCACGGAAGTAGGGCATTTTCATACAGGGTGCGGGTCGACGGCATCAACGCCGCGTCTATCCCTACGGCATGGCGGGCGGCGCGTAGGGAAGCGTCTGGGCGAGCAGCCAGCAGAGGAAGAGGACGATCGGGACGTGGAAGAGGAGCTGCAGGATCGAGAACCCGGCCAGGTCGCGCGCGCGCACGTTCAGGATGCCCATGAGCGGCAGCATCCAGAACGGGTTGATCAGGTTCGGCAGCGCCTCGGCCGCGTTGTAGATCTGCACGGTCCAGCCCAGGTGGACCTGCCAGGTGTTCGCGGCCGCCATGACGTAGGGGGCCTCGAGGATCCATTTCCCCCCGCCCGACGGCACGAAGAGCCCCAGGACGGCCGAGTAGAGGGCGACGACCACGGGGAACGAGCCCTGCGTGGTGACGCGGACGAAGAGGTCCGCCATCGCCGGCTGGATGGCCGTCTTCGAGATGATGCCGAAGATGCCGCCGTAGAACGGGAACTGGATGAGGACGCCCGCGGTCGCGGGGACTGCGCGCCCCACCGCGGAGAGGAACGACGCCGGCCGCCGGTGCAGCAGGAGACCGAGCGCCAGGAACGCGAAATTGAAGCTGCTCAGGTCGAGCGCCGCCACCAGTCCCTTGTCCCGCCACTGCAGCACGAGGAAGGCCAGCATCAGGACGGCGATCCCGACGCCCCAGGCCGGGCTGTGCTCGACGCGCTCGGCCGGGGTGCGCGGCGCTTTGGTCTCGATCCGGACCGGGTCGAAGCGCACGCCCATGGACGCCGCGGTCCGGGCGCGCGCCGCGTCCGGACACGAGAACCAGGCGATCGCCACGGACACGCCGATCAGGACAACGGCGACGAGGAGGCTCTGCCACAGGAAGACCGTCTGCGACAGCGGGATGACCCCGGTCACCGGCAGCAGCGCGGCGGGAATCGTCGAAGGGGTGGCCTGCAGGAGCGCCGCGGACGACGACAGCCCGAGGGCCCACACGCTTCCCAGGCCCAGGTACGCCGCGGCGCCGATGGCGCGGTAGTCGATCCCCTCGATCCGGCGCGTCAGCTCGCGCACCAGGAGGCCGGTGAAGATCAGCGACAGGCCCCAGGACAGAAGCGAGGACGCCATGGCGAAGAAGGCCACGAACGCCACGGCCCCCCGCGGCGTCGCAGGCACGAGCGCCAGGCGGCGAATCAGTCGCTCGAACAGGGGAGAGGAGGCGACGACGGATCCGCCGATGATGACGAGGGCCATCTGCATGGTGAAGGGGACCAGGGTCCAGAATCCGCCGCCGAACTCCCGCACCAGGCGGGTCGGCGTCTCGCCCAGGGCCAGCCCCGCGACGAGAACGAGACCGACCGCCGCCAGGGCGAAGACGAAGGCATCCGGGAACCAGCGCTCGCAGGCGTCGGCGATCCGCATGCCGGCGCGCGCCAGGAGCGTGTCGGTTCGAGGGGGATCGAGGACGGGGCCTTCTCTCTTCAGCGGCTCACCTCAGGTCGGCGGCCAGGGGGTGCATCCGAGTCCTGAGCCGGCGGATTGTAATACAATCGCGCGCATGGAAAGTCTTCAGGAGAGCCTTCTTTCCCTGATCGTCGAGACCTCGACCAACCTGCCTCCGGACGTGCGCCGGGCGATGGCGCGGGCGCTGCGGACGGAGGACCCCGGCACGCGATCGTCCCAGGCGCTTCAGGTCATAGCCAGCAATATCGACATGGCGAAGGGCTGCGAGGGGCCGATCTGCCAGGACACCGGCTGGCCCACGTTCCTGGTCAAGACCCCGGTCGGGACCGACCAGATGCGCGTGCTCGAGGCGATCCGGCAGGCGATCGCCGAGGCGACCCGGCGCGGCAAGCTGCGTCCGAACTCGGTCGACTCCCTCACAGGGAAGAACAGCGGCGACAACCTGGGCCCCGGAACGCCGACGGTCCACTTCAGCCAGTGGCCCGAAGCCGGCGAGATCGAGGTGCGGCTCCTGCTGAAGGGAGGCGGCTGCGAGAACAAGAACATCCAGTACTCGGTCCCGACCGAGCTCCCGAACCTCGGCCGCGCCGATCGGGACCTCGACGGCGTGCGCAAGTGCCTCCTGCATGCCGTCTGGCAGGCGCAGGGACACGGCTGCAGCGTCGGCGCGCTCGGCGTGTGCATCGGCGGCGACCGGACCACCGGGTACGAGCACGCGAAGCTGCAGCTCTTCCGGACCCTGGACGACACCAACCCCGATCCCCGGCTGCGCGAGCTGGAGGAGTACGTCCTGACGACCTCGAACGCCCTCGGCATCGGCACCATGGGGTTCGGGGGGGGAGTGAGCCTGATCGGCTGCAAGGTCGGCGCGATCAACCGGCTGCCGGCGTCGTACTTCGTCTCGGTCGCCTATGACTGCTGGGCGTTCCGGCGCCTGGGCGTGGTGCTCGACGCTCGAAGCGGCGCCATCAGGCGCTGGCTGTACAAGGAGGACGCTCCGGTCGAGCCGATGACCGACCGCGAGGGGTTCCCGCTGACCGGGAGGGAGATCCCGCTCCGCCCGCCTCTCAGCGAGGCCGATGCGCGCAAGTTGAAGGTCGGGGACGTCGTCCTCATCAGCGGCGCGCTCTACACCGGGCGGGACGCCGTGCACCACCACCTCATGCGCCATGCGCCGCCGGTCGATCTGCGCGGCCAGATCCTGTATCACTGCGGGCCGGTCGTCCTGAAGGAGGGGGATCGCTGGCGCATCACCGCCGCGGGCCCGACCACCAGCATCCGCGAGGAGCCGTACGAGGCCGACGTCATCGGCCGCTACGGCCTGCGCGCGGTGATGGGGAAGGGGGGGATGGGAGAGCGGACGCTCGCCGCGCTGAAGCAGCACGGGGCGGTCTACCTCAACGCGATCGGCGGCGCGGCGCAGTACTACGCGCGCTGCATCGAGGGGGTGGACGGGGTGGACCTGCTCGATCTCGGCCTGCCCGAAGCGATGTGGCACCTGCGCGTCAAAGACTTCCCGGCGATCGTCACCATGGACGCCGCCGGACACTCGCTGCACGCCGACGTCCAGGCCAGGTCGGCCGAGGTCCTCAAGACGTTCGCCGCTCCCGTGTTTGGATGAGGCGGTCGAGCTCGCTTTTCAGGCGGACCAGCACCTCGTCGTAGCCGAACGTCCCGATCGTCTCCGCCTTGCGCTTGAGGTTGACGTGCGTCGGGGCGCACCACAGCCCCAGATCGGCGTCGTCCGTCTCGCCCGGTCCGTTCACGCGGCAGCCCATCACCGCGATCGTGATGTCGTGTTCCTTCGCGTACGTCGTCATCTCGCGCACATTCTGCGCGAGATCGATGAACGCCTCGTTCTCGACGCGCGAGCAGGAGGGACAACTGATGATGTTCATCCCCTTCTGTTCGAACCGGGCCACGGAACGGAAACGGCCGTTCGCGATGTCGCTGAGGATCTGGCGGCCGACGGTGATCTCGTCGCCCTTGTTCTCGAACGGCAGCGTGAGCGAGACGCGCAACGTGTCGCCGATGCCGCGCGTGATGAGCTGTTCGAATGCGACGCGCGTTTTGATGATGCCGTCGGGCGGCATGCCGGCCTCGGTGACGCCGAGGTGCAGCGGGACGTCGGGCCGTGCTTCGGCGAAGCGGATGTTCGCATCGATCACTTTGTTCGGATCGGAGTCCTTGAGCGAAACGACGTACTGATCGAAGCCGAGGTCATCGAGCATCAGGCAATGTTCGAGCGCGGAGTCGAGCATCGGCGAGAGCGAGTCTTCTTTCGGATACTTGTCGAGCTTCTCCGGATCGACGGAGCCGGCGTTGACGCCGACGCGGATGG
>DATNEZ010000478.1:0-4901 GCA_035606645.1 Binatia bacterium | reverse complement strand
CAGGACCGCGTGCCGGGGGCGCCGGTCAGTAGCCCAGTTCATGGAGACGGTCGTCGTCGATGCCGAAGTGGTGGGCGATCTCGTGCAGGACCGTCCTGCGGACCTCGTCCCGGATCTGGGCGTCTCCCCGGCAGATCGCCTCGACGTTCAGCTGGTAGATGGTGATCTTGTCGGGGAACGACATGCCGTAACGGGAGTCCCGGGAGGTCAGCGGCTGCCCCTGGTACAGTCCCAGAAGCGTTCTCCCGCCGCGGCCGTAGCGGCGGGCCTCGTGCGGAGACGGGAGATCCTCGACCACGATCGCGACGTTGTTCATCTTCTCCTTGAAGTCCTCGGGGAGCGATTCGATCGCCTCGGCGACCAGCTCCTCGAATCGCGCCCGATTCACGGTGTCGACGCCGCCGCCAGCCGCAGGATGGCCTTCCATTCCCGGTCGCCGACCGGCATGACCGAGAGGCGCGAGATCCGCACCAGGGGAAAGTCGGCGAACATCTTTATTCCCTTGATCTCGCCGAGCGTGACGGCGCGCGGCAGCTTCTCGACCGGCTCGATCTCGACCGCCGCGCGCTTGCCGGTCTTGTCTTCCGGATCGCTCCGGGCGTCCTCGACCGCCCGGGCGATGCCGACGATCGCCTTCTCGCCGCCCGTGTGGTAGTAGAAGATTCTCTCCCCGCGGCGCACCGACCTCAGGTGTTTTTGCGCCAGCGGGTTCTTCACGCCCGACCAGAGCGTCCGCCCGTCGCGGGACAGGGCATCGAAGCTGTAGTGGGCCGGCTCTTCCTTGAACAGCCAGTTCATGCTGCGGCCATTCTAGCCCACCCGGGCCCGATGCCCGCCCGCTCTCCCGAAGAGTACTAGGCGGTGTGCCCGAGGTAGGCACGAAGTTGCGGCGGGATGCTTCGTTTGAGCAGCGCGTTTCTGGCGCGCCAGGCCTCCGCCGGCTCGAGATCGACGAGCATCCGCACCTCGCGGGCCTCCCGGACGGCGAGCGGCAGGCCGTCCCTGAACAGGATGCGCCCCGAGGCGAGAGGGGAGACCCGCGCTCCGGGAAGGACGATGCCGGTGAGGTTGAGCGGGTCGGCGGCGCCTATTCCCAGGAGGGCGCCGTCCGGCGCGCTCCGGCGCACCGACCGCAGCCGCTCGATCGCCCCGGCCAGGGCGAACTGCTCCCCCTGCATCCCGCTGACGAATCGCCCGCCGCGGATCTCGCCGCGCGCCTCCAGTCTCCAGAACACCCGCAGCAGATCGCGCCACGGCGGCATCGGCCCCTCGGCGTCCAGGAGCCGCCTGAAGACGATCCCGTAGCGCCGCAGGAGGACGGGGGCGACCATCTCGGCCGCGTGCTGCGGATCGACGTCGGTCCAGGGACCGCCCGGCAGGCGGGTCCACCGTCCCGCGCTCTCCATCCCGAACGGGGACGCGGCGCGCCGCCGCCTGCCCCCCTCGGGAGACGGGCGCCGGCTCGCGGGGGTGATCAGGGCGCGCAGCCCCGTGAAGCCGTCCGAGGTGATCAGGCCCCGGGCGACCAGCTCGGCCAGGACCGCCTCGACCCTCGTCGGGAGCAGCCCCGAGGTCGCGGCGAGCTCCGCGAAGAACAGGGCGCCGCGCTCCGAGAGCAGGTCGAAGAGGACGCGGGCGTCGGCCGACAGGGGCGGGTCCTGATCGGGCTGCGACCCGCGGGCGAGGGAGGCCCATCCGGCCAGCCGGGTCCGCTGCACCAGGGCGATCGGCGTGGAGCGCACCGGGGCCGGACTCCTGGAGAAGGCCCCCCGGGGTGGAGAGAGGCGGGCCCAGACGAACCGTCCGCTGAGGCAGAGGGCGTCGAGCCAGGCCGGGTCGTAGCGCTCAAGCCGGGACGTGAGGAGGCCTCCCTCCCAGGCGGCCGCCGGCGCCTCGAACCCCTCGAGCCCCTCCAGGATCGTCGCCAGGCCGGCCGGACCGTCGCAACGCTCTCCGGGGGAGACGCGCTGCCAGGCGAACAGGAACCGCATGAAGTCCGAGGCGCTGACCGGCTCGATCTCGCTGCGCAGCCGGTTCAGGGTCAGGCGGTGGACGCGCGCCAGGAGCGTGCGGGAGCACCATTCGGTCCCCTCCGCCCCGGGGCGGAACCGGCCGCGCAGCACGAACCCTTCCGACTCGAGAACGGCGAGGGCCGCTTCGACGGCGTTCACCGCGAGACCGCAGGACGCGGCCATCTCGGCGGCGGTCATCGGTCCCTTCGCTTCGAGCCGGCCGCGCAGGATCTCGGCGAGGGCGGCCTCCGCGGAAAGCCGGATTTCCGTCGCGAGCCCGGCCCCGGGAAGGGGAGCGAGCCCCCCCGGCTCGACGACCGCGGCGGTGAAGGCGGCCAGGACATGCGACAGCCGCTCCGCCGAGATCCAGAGCGGCGGCGCCTGGGGCGCGGCGCGCACGACCCCGGCGCGGCCCGAGGCCATGAGCGCCTGCAGCAGGTCTTCGCGGCCGCCCTCGCGCGCTTCCTGCCCGGTGAGAAATCCCAGGAGATCGAGCGCCTCGTGCATCTCGTCGGCGCTTTCGGGACGCGGCCAGCATTCGTCCCGGACCTTGTCGATGGCGGCCGCGTCGAGCGCCCCGAGATCGGACGCGGTCGTCACGTCGAGCGATCGGCGGTTGTAAACCGCCTGGGTGCGGCGTTCCTCGAGGGGCGCGCCGTCGAGAAACGCGTAGGGGCGCGCGTTGAGGATCTCCTGCGCCAGGGGGGACGGCTCGGTGACGTCGCGGGCGACCAGGGTCCGCTCCCCCTGCTCGATGCTGCGCAGCACGCGCTCCAGTCCGGCCAGGTCCATCGCCTCGTCGAGACAGTCGCCGATGGTCTGCCGGACCAGCGGATGGTCCGGGATGCGCCGCTCGCCGGACAGGTTCTCGGCGCAGGCGATCTGGTCGGGGAAGACCGAGACGATCAGGTCCTCCGCCATCATCCGCGTGATCGGCGCCGGCGTCCTGCGCCCTCCGCGGAAGCGCGGCACCGCCAGCGCCCGCGAGGCGTTCCAGCGCCAGCGCACGTTGAACATCGGGGCGTCGAGAAGCGCCTGCACCAGCACGTCCCGGACGGAGCCCGATCGCAGGTAGCGGAAGACCTCGTCCAGCGGGAAGCTGTGCGACGGTCCCAGGGACAGGACGATGGCGTCCTCGGTCGCCGCCGCCTGCAGCTCGATGTTGAACGTGCGGCAGAACCGCTTGCGCAGCGCCAGCCCCCACGCCTGGTTGATGCGCCGCCCGAACGGGGAGTGGAGCACCAGCTGCATCCCGCCCGACTCGTCGAAGAAGCGCTCGAGGACGAGGGTCCTCTGCGTCGGCAGGACCCCGAGCGCCGTCCGCCCCGCGGCCAGGTAGTCGGCGATCTGCGAGGCGGCGGCCGGCGAGAGGCCGATCCCGGCTTCGAGGCGGGCGTGCACGGAGGCCGGGGCGCCGGCGGCCGCCTCCAGATCCCGGTCGGCGTCCTCGCGCAGACGGGAGACCGCCGCCGACAGCTCGTCGGTCCGGGCCGGCGCCTCCCCCAGCCAGAAGGGGATGCCGGGGGGCTGCCCGCGGGCGTCCGCGACCCGCACCTTGCCGGGCTCGATCTTCAGGATGCGCCACGACAGGTTGCCGAGCTGGAAGATGTCGCCCGCCATGCTCTCGATGGCCCAGTCCTCGTTCACCTTCCCGAGGACCGTCCCTTCCGGGTCGAGGATGACGTCGTAGTCCGCCGTGTCCGGGATCGCCCCTCCCGAGGTGATCGCCGTCAGGCGCGCCCCCTTGCGCGGCCGCACCCGGCCGTGGACCCGATCGTGGAACAGGTAGGCCGCGCGCCGGCCGCGCTTCAGGGAAAAACCCTCGGCCAGCATCGTGACGACCGCGTCGAAATCGCCCCGGGACAGCGAGCGGTACGGGTAGGCCCGGCGGACCAGCGCGTACAGGTCGTCCGTCCCCCATTCCTCGCAGGCGACCGCGGCGACGATCTGCTGGGCCAGGATGTCGAGCGGCGCCTTCGGGATCGAGAAGCGATCCAGCTCGCCGAGGCGCACGCAGCGAAGCAGCGCGGCGCACTCGACCAGCTCGTCGCGCGTCAGCGGGAACAGGCGCCCCTTGGGGAAGCCGCCGACCGAGTGCCCCGACCGCCCGATGCGCTGCAGGAGGACGGCGATCGAGCGCGTCGAGCCGATCTGGCAGACCAGGTCGACCGAGCCGATGTCGATGCCGAGCTCGAGCGAGGCGGTCGCCACGAGCGCGCGCAGGCTCCCGCTCTTCAGCCGCTGCTCGGCCGCCAGGCGCTGCGGCCGCGACATGCTGCCGTGGTGCGCCGTCACGTGCTCGGCCCCCAGGCGGTCGCTCAGGTGCCGGCTGAGCCGCTCCGACAGTTTCCGCGTGTTGACGAACACCAGGGTCGTCCGGTGCTCGAGGATGAGCGCGGCCAGGCGATCGTGAATCTCCTCCCAGACCTCGTTCGGCATGACCGCCTGCAGCGGCGAGCCGGGCACCTCGATGGCCAGGTCGAGGTCGCGCGCGTGCCCCGTGTCCACGATGGTGCAGCGCGGGGCGCCCTCCGCGTCCAGGCCGCCGGCTCCGACCAGGAACCGAGCCGCGTCCTCGATCGGGCTCTGGGTGGCGGAGCAGCCGATGCGGATCAAAGCGGTGGCGGGCCGGACGACGGCCGGCCGCGCGTCGGCCCGAGCCTCACCGGCGTCCTCCCGCCCCTGCGCGGCGAGCGCTTCCAGGCGCTCGAGCGACAGCGACAGGTGCGAGCCGCGCTTGTCGTCGACCAGCGCGTGGATCTCGTCCACGATCACCGTGCGCGTCGTGCGCAGCATCCGGCGCCCTCCCTCGCTGGTCAGAAGGATGAAGAGGGACTCCGGGGTGGTGACCAGGATGTGCGGCGGCCGGCGCAGCATCGCGGTCCGGTC
>DATNEZ010000468.1:0-4282 GCA_035606645.1 Binatia bacterium | reverse complement strand
CCCCACGGAAAAGCCCGCGGCATTGTATTGATGGGAGAATGAGACGAACAGTTGTTGCCTGCAAGAGAAAAGTACAAGAAACGGAGGCGGAACTCGGCATCCAATGTGTTGGATGCAAACGTGGAGCTTCCACTCGGCGTCATGGGGTCGGCCCGGCTCATTTGCCGGCGGCCCGGGTCGGGTCTATCATCGCGGGACTTCTTTTCGGGATGATGGATTCGTGGATACCTCGATCGTACGCTCCCGCGCCTCCCTCGGGCTCCTGACGCTCCTCCTTGCCTCGGGCATCGCCATCGCGGTGCGCCTGGTGGTCCACCACGAGGTCCAGGTCTATGGAGACGCCACGGCGGGGCCCCTGAACTGCCCGCAGACCGAGACCATCAACTGCGAGGTCGTGAACACCAGCCCCTGGTCCGAGCTTGGGGGAGTGCCGATCGCCGCCTTCGCCCTCCCGACGTATCTGGTTGCGCTGGGGCTCGTCCTGGCCGGATCGCGCCGGGACGCGCTTCTGAGCTACGCCTTCTGCATCGGCCTTCTGGCCGTTTTCTACTCGGGCTTCCTGTTCTGGGTCTCCAAGACGCAGATCGGGTACCTGTGCCTCTGGTGCATGGGGCTCTACGGCGTCAACCTGTCCATTCCCGTCCTGGTCGGCGTCGCCGCCCGGCGCTCGCCGCAGAGCCACGTGCGGAGGACCCTGCAGGATCTGGCGGCGTGGCCGAAGACGATGCGCCTCACGGCCGCGGGGTTCGTCCTCCTGCTCGCGGGGACGGTAGTCGCCGACCACGCCTACCGCTCGCACGTCCGCCAGGCGGCGGCCGAGGAGAGGGCCCGGATCGAGGAGCAGGGGGGGCCCCTGCTGCCCGCGGTCCCCCCTTCGAGCGGACCTCCGGACGCGA
Source organism: Binatia bacterium (assembly GCA_035606645.1). GTDB lineage: Bacteria > Acidobacteriota > Polarisedimenticolia > Gp22-AA2 > Gp22-AA2 > Gp22-AA3. The sequence goes on along the minus strand of DATNEZ010000468.1, from coordinate 3,386 downwards.
CGGTCGCCCCGGATGGGACGGAAGGGGAGACGGGTTCGTCCGATCCGGCCGCGAACCCCCCGGGGGTGTCGATCCTCCCGGGAGCGTGGCAGAGCGGCGCCGGACGGATCCAGCTCGCCTCCATCCTGCCGGACTTCTCGGGTCTCCTGGCGCTCGTGAATGCACCCGCAGCGACGGCGAGCCCGTCGGCGGCGCCGACGCAGGCGGCCGGGGCCTATCGACTGGCGGGCCCGTTGCGAAAGATCTCAGGCACCAGCCAGAAGATCCTCGCGGAGGCGTTCGATCTCCAGGGCCGTCTCGGGCGCGGCAAGCCGGTGGCCCTGATCTTCTGGGCGCCGGGGTTCCCCGATTCCGAGCGTGCCCTCGTGAGCATGGCCTCGTTCCTGGAGAAGGAGACGCCCCGGATCGAGCTCTACGCGGTCTCGGGCCGCCGCGACGATCAGCAGGACGCGGAGATCTGGGAGCGCTTCGCCATGCTCGATCCGCCGGCGGATCTGCCGCTGCTCGTCGACGATCGATTCGTCGTGTCGACGGCCCTCACGACGCTGGACGTTCCCGACCTGGCCCTCTTCGACGCCAAGGGGTCTCTCGTCGTGGCGAAGATCAAGGACCTCTCGCAGCAGCTGGTGTCGTCCGCGGGGAAGGTGACGGCCGAGTCGGTCGTGCGCCAGGTCGCCTCGGGGGCCGCCGTCGAGCAGATCAAGCAGATGGCTCCTTTCTACCCGTCCGCGGATCTTCTCGGCAAGTGCGCCCCCGCGTTCACGGCGCGCCCCTTCGGCTCGAACGCCTCTTACGAGTTCTCCGGGGCGTCGCGTTCGGGAAAGCCGACGCTCGTGATGTTCTGGTCTTCCACCTGCACCCATTGCCAGCAGGAAATCCCGCAGATGGTCGAGTGGATGAAGAAGAACCCGGGGGTCGTGGACCTGGTCTCCGTGACGCATCTCAGGCGGAAGGACGGCAGCGATGCGGCGCACCGGGCGGTCACGGCGAACTACATCAAGATGGTGGGGATCCCGTGGGCCGTCCTGGAGGACCCGGATAACGCCATCGCGGAGCTCTACCGCAGCGTCTCGACGCCGACCACGTACTTCGTGTCGGCATCCGGCCGGATCGTGGACATCTGGTACAGCGCCCACGGGGCGAATTTCCGCCAGGCCCTGGAGGCCTCCCTGGCGAAGGCCCGCACGGCGCCGGCGTGCGACGCGCCGCCTCCCGCCCCCTCCGCCCGCCTCGGCCTCTCGGTGATGGCCCCCGACGGCAAGCGCGTTCCGCTGGCGTCGCTGCTCGACCGTCCGGCGATCGTGCACTTCTGGGCGACGTGGTGCGCCCCCTGCGTCGAAGAGCTTCCGTCGCTCCTGCGCTTCCGGGACCTCGTCGAGCGCGACGGGACAGCGCGCGTCGTCCTCGTCTCGGTCGAGGGAGAGGAGGCGGGGGCGCGCATCGAGGGCTTCCAGAAGAAGATGGGGGTCGACCTGCGCTCGTACCGGGCGCCGTCCGGCGGGCTCGCCCAGAAGGTCGATCTTTCCTACCGCGTCCCGCGGACCTACCTGGTCGCCGCGGGGGGCGAGGTCCTCGCCGTCAGGCAGGGGAACCAGAACTGGGACGATCCCGGCGTCGTCGAGAGGGTGCGGTCGCGTCTCGCGGTCCTCGGAGGCGGGTCCAAGGCCCAGCCGGCCCGTCCCGGGGGCGCGCACGCCGGCACGCGCTGAGGCCTCTTCTCCACGGCGGGTCGTGCCTGCGGGAAATGTCTAGCGGGGAGCCTGGCGGCTGCCGTTGGCGGCGGCGGCGCGCGGCTTGGCGCGCTCCTTGCGCTTCTGGACGCGCTCGCGGACTCTGGCCCGGCGCGCCTCGACCGGGATCGCCTCGGCCTTGGCCAGGATGATCGAGCACAGGGCGTGTTCGAGCACCTCCCCCACCTCGCGCACGAACACGAACTTCAGCTGCTTGCGGATGTGCGCGGGGATGTCGACCAGGTCCTTCTCGTTGCGGGCCGGCATCAGGACCGTGGTGATGCCGGCGCGACGGGCCGCCAGGATCTTCTCCTTGATGCCGCCCACGGGCAGGACCCTGCCGCGCAGGGTGACCTCGCCGGTCATGGCCAGGTCGTGCCGCACCGGCCGCTGCGACATGAGGGAGGCGAGGGCCGCCACGATGGTCACGCCGGCGGACGGGCCGTCCTTCGGAATGGCACCGGCGGGAACGTGAATGTGGATGTCGGTCTTCTCGAACAGGCTCTCGTCGATCTCCAGCTCGCGGGAGTGGGACTTGACGTAGGTCATCGCCGCCTGGGCCGATTCCTTCATGACGTCGCCGAGCTGCCCGGTGATCGACAGGGTGCCGTTCCCCTTCATCTTGCTGGCCTCGATGAACAGGATGTCCCCGCCTGACGATGTCCAGGCCAGGCCGGTCGAAACGCCGACCTCGTCGTTGCGCTCCGCCACCTCCGGGATGTAGACGATCGGCCCCAGGAAATCCCCCAGGTCCTTCTGGTCCACGGTGCGCGCCTTCGGCTTGCCCATGGCGATGTCCTTGGCGACCTTGCGGCAGATGGTGGCGATCTGCTGCTCCAGCTTCCGGAGCCCCGAGTCGGAGGTGTAGCCGCGGATGATCTCCTTGAGCGCATCCTCGGTGAGTGTGATCTGCTCCTTCGTGAGGCCGTGGTCGGAGACCTGGCGCGGGATCAGGAACTGGCGGGCGATGTCGAGCTTCTCCTCCTCGACGTAGCCGGGCAGGTGGAGGATCTCCATGCGGTCCCGCAGCGGGTCGGGGATGGTGTCGAGCCGGTTCGCCGTCGTGATGAACATGACCTTCGACAGGTCGAACTGCAGATCGAGGTACAGGTCGGTGAACGTGCTGTTCTGCTCGGGGTCGAGCACCTCGAGCAGCGCCGACGCGGGGTCCCCCCGGAAGTCCATGCCGATCTTGTCCACCTCGTCGATCATGAAGAGGGGATTGCGCGAGCCGGCGCGCCGCAGGCTCTGGATGATCTTCCCGGGCATGGCGCCGACGTAGGTGCGGCGGTGGCCGCGAATCTCCGCCTCGTCGCGCATCCCGCCCACGCTCATGCGCACGAACTTGCGCCCCAGCGCCTCGGCGATCGAGCGGCCGAGCGACGTCTTCCCGGTTCCCGGGGGACCGTAGAAGCAGAGGATCGGCCCCTTCATGTCGCTCTTCAGCTGCCTGACCGCCAGGAATTCGAGGATCCGGTCCTTGACCTTCTCGAGGTCGTAGTGGTCCTCGTCGAGGATCGTGCGGGCCTCGCGCACGTCGAGCTTGTCCTCGGTCTCGATCGACCACGGCAGTGTCACGAGCCAGTCGAGGTACGTCCTAGAGAACGTGTACTCCGCGGCCTGCGGGGTCATCTTGCTCAGGCGGTCCAGCTCCTT
>DATNEZ010000462.1:0-4243 GCA_035606645.1 Binatia bacterium | reverse complement strand
GGCGACCGCCCCTGCCGCGCCGCCGACCGTTCCGCCGACCGCCCCACCCCGGGCCGCCGCGGCCCGGCCGGCAACACCCGCCGAGCTGCGGTCCATCCTGCAGCGGGCCTTGAAGACCCTGGCCAGGGCGGAGGACGCCGCGCACGGGAAGGACCCGGGCGAGGTCAGTCTCCTTCTCCTGCGGACGGACGAATACCTGGAGCGGTTCCAGTCCGGGAGCGGTCTCGAGGCGCTGGCGGCCGCCCTGCAGGCGGCGCACGCCGCCGCGGACGGGTCCGACCTGACGGCTGCGGGGGCGGCGGTGCGCCGGGCCCGGGACCTGATGACGCCGGTGTCGGAATACACGGTCCTGCGGCAGGGGGTCGAGGCCGGCCATGCCGCACAGCGCGCCGCCGGCGCGCTCGATCGTGCGGAGTTCCTGGCGGCGCTGGATCGTCTTGAGAAGGCCACCCTCGCCCCCGTCCTCCTGACCCGCCTGAAGGAGGCGCGCGACGGCACCAGCCGCGCCCGCCTGGCGATGGTCAAGCGCGACATGGAGGGGGGACGCGCGCAGGTCGCCGCCGCCCGGGCCGCCTGCGAGGGGCTCGAGTACGCGGGGGCCCTGAGCCGCGCCTCCTTCGCGCTGTCGGTCGGCTCCGAGCTTCTCGCTTCGAAATCGGTCATCGCCGGCCGCGATCAGATCCAGAAAGCCACGCGGGAGCTGCGCCGCGCCGCCGAGGTCGCCCCCGCTCCGCAGCGGGCGCTCCTGGATCAGGCCCGGGCCGAGGCGGCCGACGTCTGGAAGCAGAGCGCCAGGGCGAGCACCGTCGAGGCCCCCAAGCTCGCCGAAATCGCGCGCCGGGTCGAGACGATCCGCCTCGAGCAGCGATGAGAAGGCCGCCCGTCGCACTTGGCCCCGGCGCGGGGGTGTGTGAGAATAGGCGCTCGTCATGAGCGCACCCCTTCGGCCCTCGCCGGTCCTTCACCCATCCCTCGAAGGGGTCGTCCGTCCGGTCGCGCGCGTCCGGCTCGCAACCCTGGCGCTTCTCATGGCCCTGCCGGCGGCCGCGAGTGTGGCGGCCCCTCCTGCTCCCGCGCCGGCCGCTCCGAAGCAGGCGACCGCCCCCGCCGAGCCGAAGCGCAACATCGCCGGCCCGGGGGACTACGCGATCCGTGAGAAGCTCATGGAGCTGTTCGGGCGCGACGCCGAGCTGGGCAAGGAGCCGTTCCGGCTCGTCCTGGTGAACGGCGGGGCGATCTTCTCGGGAGAGATCAAGAACTGCGCGGCGCGCAAGCGGGCCCTGTCGATCGCGGCCACCACCCGAGGCGTGGTCCACGTGACCGACGAGATGACGGTCCGCCGGGGGGACGTCCCCGATGCCGAGCTCGCCAAGGCGGTCACCTCCATCCTGGGGGACTCGGCCGAGGGGCTGGAGCTCAAGGACCTCGACGCGAAGGTCGAGGACGGGGTCCTCACGCTGCGCGGCTCGGTCAAGGACGTTTTCTCGCGGATGCGGGCCGAGGACGTGGCCGGCTCCGTCATGGGGATCACGAGCATCTCGAACCAGCTGGCTCCGGCGGGCGCACCGGAAGGGACGGACGACGCCTCCCTGACGCGCGCCGTCATCGCCTTCCTGTCGGACTTCCACCAGTTCGCCCACGGCGGGGATATGACGGTCCGCGCCAGCCAGGGGGTCGTGACCCTGAAGGGGCGGGTCGCGCTCTACATGGCGCGGCAGCAGGCGTCCGTGGTGGCCTCGCTGGTCAAGGGCGTGTCGCGGGTCGAGAACCTCCTCGTCGTGGATCCTTCCTTCGCCGGCGGCCAGGCAGCGAGAATCCAGGCCGAGCGGTGAGACCAACCGGGTTCGCGGCCGCCGTCGTCCTCGCCGTCGCCGTCGTCTCCGCCCCTCCCGTCCTGGCGCAGGCCCTCGAAGGGAAGGTCAGCCGCATCACCCTGGACAACGGGATGCGCTTCCTCCTGGTCAAGCGCGGCGTCGCCCCGGTGTTCGCCGCCAACCTGCGCTTCAAGGTGGGAAGCGCCGACGATCCCGGCGGCGAGACCGGGCTGGCCCATCTCTTCGAGCACCTCGCCTTCAAGGGGACCTCGACCATCGGGACCCGCGACGCGAAGAAGGAGGCCGGGATCCTCGACGCGACGGACCAGGCGGTGATGCGCCTCCTGGCCGAGCTGGACAAGGGCGATCGCGCCGACGCGGCCCGGCTGAAGACGCTGCGCGAGGAGATCGCCTCCCTTCAGAAGGGCCTGCAGGAGCTCACGGTGAAGGACGAGCTGAGCCAGATCCTCACCGCCAACGGGGCGACGGGGCTCAACGCCTCGACCAGCAGCGACCTGACCTCCTACGTGGTGGCGCTCCCCTCGAACCGCCTGGAGCTGTGGTGCGCGCTCGAGTCGGCGCGGCTGCGAGACCCGGTGCTGCGCGAGTTCTACTCGGAGCGCGACGTCGTGATGGAGGAGCGCCGCATGCGGATCGACAACCAGCCGCAGGGAAAGCTGTACGAGCAGCTCCTCCTGACCGCGTTCCAGGCGCACCCGTACCGCTCCCCCACGGTCGGGTTCCCCTCCGACCTCGAGCACCTGACGCGGCCGTCGGCCATGGAGTTCCGCCGCCGCCACTACGTGCCGGGCAACGCAGTCGGCGCGCTCGTCGGGGACATCGACACGGCCGCGGCCGAGCGCCTCATCCGCAGGTACTTCGGCGGCCCGCCGGGCGGGACCGCGGCCCCGGGGCCTGCGACGGCCGAGACTCCGCAGACCGGCCTGCGGCGGATCACCGTCGAGTACGACGCCGAGCCGGAGCTGATGCTGGCGTTTCACAAGGACGTGTGGCCCAGCCCTGACGACCCGGTGTTCCAGGTGATCGACTCCCTCCTGACCTCCGGGCGCACCTCCCGCCTGTTCCGGCGCCTGGTCCTCGAGACCCAGGTGGCGGCCGACGTGTACAGCCTGCAGGCCCCCGGGGACCGCTACCCGAACGTGTTCCTGATCGGCGCCGTGCCGCGCGCCCCCCACACCCCGCAGGAGGTGGAGGCGGAGATCCTGAACGAGGTGAAGCGGCTCGCCGACAAGCCGGTCGAGGAGCGCGAGCTGCAGAAGATCCGGAACCAGGTCGAGGCGTCGTTCCTCTATCCGCTCCGCAGCAACGCCGGCCTGGCCTCGCAGCTGTCCTACTTCGAGGTCCTGACCGGCGACTGGAACAACCTGACCGCCTACAAGCAGGCGCTGATCGCCACGACGCCGGCGCGGGTGCAGGAGGTGGCCCGGAGGACGTTCGTCCCCTCGAACCTCACGGTCGCGGTCCTGTCGCGCCCGAGGTCCGGGGACGGCGAGGCGGCGGCGCCATGAGACGCGGCGCGGCCCGTGGCGCGGCCGCGGTCCTGGCGGCCCTGGTCCTGCTCCTGCAGGCATGGGCCGCGCCCGTCCGCGCGGCGGCCGCGGCCGCCCAGGCAGCGGCGCCCGCTCCGGCGGCGGCCCCCGGCGCGGAGACCGCTCCGGCCGATCCGCGAACGCTCACCTTTGCGCCGCTCAAGATCGGCTTCCCGAAGCCGGAGCGGGTCTTCCTCCCGAACGGACTCCTGGTCTACCTGTTCGAGGACCACGAGCTGCCGCTCATCGACGCGTCGATCGATTTCAAGGCCGGGTCGATCTTCGATCCCGCGGACAAGGCGGGCCTCGCCGACCTCGCCGCCACGCTGATGCGCGCCGGCGGGACGGAGGCAATGCCCCCCGCGGACGTCGACGAGGCGCTCGAATTCATGGCGGCGCAGATCAGCCTGGGCGCCTCCTCCGACATGCTGAGCGGGTCGGTCTCGGTGGTGAAGGACCGCTTCCCGGATGCGCTTCGCATCTTCGCGGCGATGCTGAGGACGCCGCGGTTCGACCCGGAGCGGCTTCAGGTCGAGAAGGCGCGCGCCCTCGAGGAGATCAGACGCCGGTACGACGACCCGGGGGACCTCGCGGAGATGGAGTTCAGGAAGCTGGTGTACGGCGCCCAGAGCCCGTGGGCCCGGCTCTCGACCGTCGAGTCGATCGGCCGGATCGGCCGCGACGACCTGGCGGCATGGCAGCGCCGCTACGTCCGCCCCAACAACGCGGTCATGGGCGTCGCCGGCGATTTCGAGGCGAAGAAGATGAAGGCGCTCCTGGAGGAGACGTTCCGCGGCTGGAGCAACGCCAAGGTGACCCCGCCGGTCGTGGCGAAGGTGCGGGACGACATCCCCGCCGGCGTGCACCTGGTCTCCCGCC
>DATNEZ010000450.1:0-11295 GCA_035606645.1 Binatia bacterium | reverse complement strand
ATCAACCGGTTGCGGGAGTTTCAGATAGGGCAACAAATCAGACCCGAGGGGCCTCTTTCCCACCAAACGAAAAAAGGCACCCCCACCATGGGGGGGCTCCTCATCATCACCGCCGTGGTCCTTCCGTCGCTCCTCTGGGCGGATCTCACCAACCCTTTCGTGTGGATGGTTCTCGTATCCATGCTCCTCTACGGGGTCATCGGATTTGCGGATGACTACCTCAAAATCACACGGAAGAGGTCCCTCGGGCTGACCGTAAGGCAGAAGATGGTTGCGCAGTGGGCGGTGGCTCTCCTGCTCGGGCTGTGGGTCCTGTGGCTCGCGGATCAGGGGCGCTACACGACGCAGTTCAGCATGCCCTTCTTCAAGAACTGGACGCCGGATCTCGGCTGGTGGTACGTGCCCTGGGCGATGATCGTGATCGTCGGCGCGGCCAACGCCGTCAACCTGACCGACGGCCTGGACGGCCTGGCGATCGGCTCGTCGCTCATCGCCTCCGCCACGTACGCCATCCTCGCCTACATCGCCGGCCACGCGAAGGTGGCCGGCTACCTGGACGTCCCGAACGTCAAGGGCTCGGGGGAGCTGGCGATCATCTTCGGCGCGCTGGTCGGCGCCTCGCTGGGCTTCCTCTGGTTCAACTGCAACCCTGCGCAGGTGTTCATGGGCGACGTCGGCTCGATGGCGATCGGCGCGTCGCTCGGCACCGTGGCGGTCGCGATCAAGCAGGAGGTCCTCCTGGTGTTCGTGGGCGGGCTGTTCGTCATCGACGCGCTGTCGGTCATCCTGCAGGTGGGGTCGTTCAAGATGCGCGGCAAGCGGATCTTCCGGATGGCGCCGATCCACCATCACTTCGAGCTGAGCGGCTGGCCCGAGCAGAAGGTCGTCATCCGTTTCTGGATCGTCGCCATCATCTTTTCGCTTTTGAGCCTGTCCACCCTTAAGCTGCGGTAGGAGCCATGCACGCGATCCAGGAACGCCCCGCACCGCCCAAGCTCGCCGGCAGCACGATCGTGGTCGTCGGCGCCCAGGCCAGCGGCCTGGCCATGGCCCGCTTCCTCCTGTCGCGGCAGGCCCGGGTCGTCCTCACGGACGTCCGGGGGTGGGAGGAGCTCGGGCCCGCGGTCTCCGAGCTGGCCCACGAGGGGGCCAGGCTCGAGCTCGGGATGCATTCCAGCGACACCTTCGCCGCGGCCGATCTCGTGGCCGTCAGCCCGGGCGTGCCTCTGTCCATCGCCCCGATCGCCGAGGCGCGCCGCCGGGGCGTGCGCGTGGTCGGGGAGATCGAGCTCGCCTCGTGGTTCCTGCAGGGGATCCTGATCGGCATCACCGGCACGAACGGCAAGAGCACCACGACCGCCCTGGCCGCCCACCTCCTGTCCGGCGCCGGGCTGAAGGCCACCGCGTGCGGCAACATCGGCCTGCCGCTGACCGACCTGATCCCGCGCGACGCGCCGGACCAGTACTACGTCGTCGAGCTGTCGTCGTTCCAGCTCGAGGCGATCGACACGTTCCGTCCCTGGATCGCCGCCCTCCTGAACCTGGCCCCGGACCACCAGGATCGCTACGAGAGTCCCCTGTCGTACTACCAGGCCAAGACACGCCTCTTCAGGAACCAGGGGGCGGCCGACAAGGCGATCCTGAACCGGGACGATCCCGAGGTGTGGGGGCTGTCGAAGACGCTCAAGTCGCGCGTGCATCCGTTCAGCCGCCTCCATGAAGTCGAGGACGGGGCGTTCCTCAGGGACGGCCGGATCGTGGTGCGCAGCGGCGGGCGCGACATCCGGGCGATCCCGCTCGACCGCGTGCCGCTGTTCGGCGCGCACAACATCGAGAACGTCATGACCGCCCTCCTGATCGCGGACCTGTGCGGCGTCCCCCTGCCCCGCGCCGAGCGCGCGCTGGGCTCCTTCCGCGGGCTGCCGCACCGCCTGGAGAAGGTGCGCGACCTGGACGGTGTCGCCTACTACAACGATTCCAAGGCGACCAACGTCGCCGCCACGATCAAGTCGCTCGAGAGTTTTCCCGGGAAGGTCGTGCTGATCCTGGGCGGCAAGGACAAAGGGGGGGACTTCACGCAGCTCCTGCCCCTCATCCGCGAGCGGGTGACGCACCTGGTCCTGATGGGCCAGGCGCGCGACGCGATCGCCGCCCAGATCGGGGCGTCCGCGCCGGCCACCAGGGTGGTCACGATGGCCGAGGCGGTCGAGGCGGCCCGCGCCGCGGCGCCCGCGGGGGGCGTGGTCCTCCTGGCGCCGGCGTGCGCCTCGTACGACCAGTACTCGGGATTCGAGGAACGCGGCCAGGACTTCCACCGCCTCGTCCTGGCCCTGGAGACGAGGGCCTGATGGCGCGCAAGCTGGCGTTCGACAAGACGCTCTTCGGGGTGGGGATCGGCCTCACCCTCTTCGGCCTCCTGATGATCTACAGCGCCTCGGCGGTCATCGCCATGGAGCGCTTCGGGGGGGCGCATCATTTCCTGCTGAAGCAGGCGGCGGCCGCGGTCGTCGGGCTCGGCGGCATGGTGGTGGCGATGCACGTGGACTACCGGCGCCTCCTGAAGCGCCCGGTGGTCTACTTCGCCCTCCTGGTCTCGACGCTCCTCCTGATCGGCGCCCTGGTCGCCGACCGGACGCACCAGGTGCACCGCTGGATCGTCCTGGGCCCGGTGCAGATCCAGCCGTCCGAGATCGCCAAGCTGGCGCTGGTCCTGTTCCTGGCGTACCTGATGGCGCGCAAGGAGGCGCAGGTGAACGACGTGGTGGGGACCATCATCCCCTGCGCCGTCATCGTGGGACAGATCGCGCTCCTGGTCTACCTGCAGCCCGATCTCGGGACCGCGGCGATCTACGTGCTGGTGTCGATCGTCATCCTGTTCCTCGCCGGGCTGCGCTGGCGGTACCTGGTCGTCTCGGGAGGCGCGTGCCTCCTGGCCCTCGGGCTGATGATCCTGCAGGCGCCGTACCGCGTGCGCCGCATCCTGACGTTCATGAACCCGGACGACGACCCGCTGGGGGCCGGCTTCCAGGTGCGGCAGTCGATCCTGGCGGTGGCCAGCGGCGGCCTGCACGGCCAGGGCGTCGGCGAGAGCCGCCAGAAGCTGTTCTTCCTGCCGGAGCCGCACACCGATTTCATCTTCTCGGTGATCTCGGAGGAGATGGGGCTGATCGGCGCGGCGGCGGTGATCGCCGCCTTCGGCGTGCTGTTCTGGCGCGGCGTCATGGCGGCGATCGGAGCGCCCGACCGAGGCGGCTACTACCTGGGGATGGGGATCACCACGTGGCTGGTCGCCCAGGCGATGATGAACATGGCGGTGACTCTCGGTCTGATGCCGACCAAGGGGATCCCGCTGCCGTTCCTGTCGTACGGCGGCTCGAGCCTGGTGGTCAGCCTGTGCGCCCTCGGGGTGCTGCTGAACATCTCGCAGCATTCGTCGTAGGAGCCTGCCCGAGTATCGGGCCTGGGAGAGATGGCGTCGGAAACGTTCGTCATCGCCGGCGGCGGGACGGGAGGCCACCTGTATCCCGGCATCGCCATCGCCGAGGAGCTGGCGGCAAGACGCCGGGGGGTCGAGGTCGTGTTCGCGGGCGCGGGAACCGAGCTGGAGCGCCGCATCCTGTCGGCGCACGGGTACCGGCTGATCGCGATCGCGAGCGGCGGCGTGGTCGGGAAGTCCCTGGCCGGCAGGGCGCGCGGGCTGGCGCGGGCGGTGGGCGGGTACGTGCAGTCGATCCGGGAGCTTGTGAAGATGAAGCCGAAGGCGGTGATCGGGGTCGGGGGGTACGCCTCCGGCCCGATGGTGATGGCGGCGGTCACGCTGCGCCTTCCCAGCCTGATCCACGAGCAGAACTATCGCCCGGGCCTGACCAACCGGATGCTGGCCCCCTGGGTGCGCAAGGTGGCGGTGTCGTTCGACGAGACGAAGCATTCGTTCGGCGGCCGCGGCGAGCTGTCGGGCAATCCGATCCGCGCCGGGTTCCGCGGGGCGAGGCGCAGGACCCGGGGGAACACGTTCAACGTGCTGATCTTCGGCGGCAGCCAGGGGGCGAGGGCGCTGAACGGGGCGGTCATCGACGCCCTGCCGCGGCTCGTCGAGAGCCGCCTGGGGCTGCGCTTCACGCACGGCACCGGCCAGGCCGACTTCGAGCGCGTCTCGGCCGCCTACCAGGCCCTGGGATTCGAGGCCGCGGTCGCCCCGTACATCACGGCCATCCGCGAGGCGTACGAGTGGGCCGACCTGGTGATCTCCCGCGCCGGGGCCAGCAGCGTGTCGGAGATCGCGGCCTGCGGCAAGGCGTCGATCCTGGTCCCCTTGCCCACGGCGGCGCACGACCACCAGCGCTTCAACGCCCGGAAGCTTTCCGATTCGGGCGCCGCCATCCTGATGGACGAGCCCGCCCTGACCGGCGAGGCGCTCGCCCGCGAGATCCTGGCCCTGCGCGGCGATCCGACGCGCGTCATGGCCATGGAGCGCTCCGCCGCGACGCTGGCGCGCCCCGACGCCGCGGCGCGCATCGTGGACATGATCGAGGAGATGCTCGCATGAGGCACGCATGGTGATGCTGCGCAAGACGCGCCGCATCCATTTCGTCGGGATCGGCGGCAGCGGCATGAGCGGCATCGCCGAGGTCCTGATCAACCTGGGCTACCAGGTGACCGGCTCCGACCTGGAGGAGGGGGCCACGGTGCAGCGGCTGCGCGGCCTGGGCGGCACGATCGCCCGCGGCCACAAGGCCGATCACATCGGCGACGCCGACGTGGTGGTCGTGTCGTCGGCCGTGCGCCCCGACAACCCCGAGGTGCTGGAGGCCCGCAGGCGCCAGGTTCCGGTGATCCCGCGCGCCGAGATGCTTGCCGAGCTGATGCGCATCAAGTACGGCATCGCCATCGCCGGCTCGCACGGCAAGACGACGACCACCTCGATGGTCGCCCAGGTCCTGTCGGGCGCGGGGCTCGATCCGACGATCATCATCGGCGGCCGGCTCGGGGTGATCGGCAGCAACGCCAAGCTGGGGAAGGGGGACCTGCTGGTGGCCGAAGCCGACGAGAGCGACGGCTCGTTCCTGCGGCTGACGCCGACCATCGCGGTCGTGACCAACATCGACGCCGAGCACCTCGATCATTACGGGGCGCTGGGCCGGCTGCAGGACTCGTTCGCCGATTTCCTCAACAAGGTCCCGTTCTACGGCGTCGGCATCGTCTGCCTCGACGACCCGGGGGTGCAGGAGATCCTGCCGCGCCTGTCGCGCCGTGTCGTGACCTACGGCTTCTCGGCCCAGGCCGACCTGTCGGCCACCGACGTCGAGCTGGAGGGGTTCAAGTCCGCCTACACGATCAGGCTGCAGGGGAAGAAGCTCGGGCGCGTGAGCCTGCGCGTCCCGGGGCGCCACAGCATCCAGAACTCGCTGGCGGCGATCGCCGTGGGGCTCGATCTCGAGATGTCGTTCGAGACGATCGTCGCGGAGATGGCCCGCTTCTCGGGCGCCGATCGGCGCTTCCAGCTCAAGGGGGAGGCGGACGGCATCATGGTCATCGACGATTACGGCCATCATCCCTCGGAGATCGTGGCCACCCTCGCCGCCGCCAAGAAGGGCTTCGGCCGGCGGACCGTGGTGGTGTTCCAGCCGCACCGCTACTCGCGCGTGCAGGCCCTTCTGGGCGAGTTCGGGCGCTCCTTCTACGACGCCGACGTCCTCGCGGTGTGCGACATCTACCCGGCCGGCGAGGCGCCGATCCCCGGGGTCACCGCCGAGGAGGTGGCGCGGGCGATCGAGGAGCACGGCCACAAGGACGTGACGCTGGTGCGGGACCTCAAGGACATTCCGGCCTGGCTCAAGGAGCGGGCCCGCGAGGGGGACATGGTGATCACGATGGGGGCCGGCAGCGTCTAGAAGGCCGGCGACGAGTTCCTGAATCGCCCGAGGTCGAAATGACGGGACGGTGCTGACGGTGGCGGCGAAAGACTGGGTGACGGAAGCCGAATCGATCCTGCGCGAGTCGAAGGTGCACGTCCTGCGCGACGTGGTGCTCCGATCGCGCACCTCGCTCGGCGTCGGCGGGCCGGCGCGCCTGTTCCTGGTCCCGGCCCGGGCCGAGGACCTGGCCGACGTCCTCGAGCACTTCGCCTCTGCGGACGTCCCGTTCGACTACCTGGGGGCCGGCTCGAACCTCCTGGTGGCCGATGCCGGGCCGTCCTTCGTCGTCATCTCCTCCGAAGGCCTGGACACGGCGCCCGAGATCGCCCGGGAGACGGTGCGCGTCGGCGCCGGGTACTCGGTGCCGAAGCTGGCGAAGCGCGTGGCCACCGCCGGCCTCTCGGGGATCGAGTTCGCCGAGGGGATCCCGGGAAGCGTCGGCGGCTGCGTCCGCATGAACGCAGGCTGGCACGAGGGGATGTTCGGCGACTCGGTCTCGTCGTTCCTGGCCGTGACGCGTCGCGGGGAGATCGAGGACCTGTTCACCGGCCCCGAGACCTTCGCGTACCGCCAGAGCCCGGGCATCGGCGACCGGTTCATCGCGGCGGCGACCCTGACCCTGACGCCGGACGACCCGGTGCGCATCAAGGAGCGGATGAAGGAGTTCCACGACAAGCGCGTGGCGACGCAGCCGACCGCCGCGAAGAATGCCGGCTGCATCTTCAGGAACCCTCCGGACAATCACGCCGGGAAGCTGATCGACTCCTGCGGCCTGAAGGGGACGGCGATCGGCGCGGCGGTGGTGTCGGAGGTCCACGCCAACTTCATCGTCAACCGGGGGGGCGCGACCCACAAGGACGTCGCGACGCTCATCGACAAGGTCCGGGACGAAGTGAACAGGAAGACCGGCATCACGCTCGAGACCGAGGTGGTCGTATGGAGCTGAGGCCCAGGCGCCTGGCGACCGGATCCCGCGAGGCGGCGCGATCCGCGAGCGCCGAGCCTCTCCGCATCCTCAGGCGGGGGCGGGGCGGGCAGGTCCTCAGGCGCCGGCGCCTCAGGAGCGGGCTCCTGCTCGCCGTGCCGCTGTGCGCCCTGGTCGTCCTCGGCGGCGCCGCCTGGGGCGCCCGGCGGTACGTGAGGCATTCGCCGCGGTTCCTCCTGCGCCGGATCGAGTTCTCCGACACGCAGTACGCCCCCGCGGCCGATCTGCGGCGCGTGCTGCAGCGCCACCTCGGACGGAACATCTTCCGGCTCGATCCGGTCCGCCTGGGCCACGACCTGGAGGAGCGCCGCTGGGTGAAGCGCGCCGTCGTCAAGCGCCTCCTCCCGGACGGCCTGTTCTGCGCCATCGAGGAGCGCGTGCCGCGCGGCCTCGCCGCCCTGCGCGACCGGGTCTGGCTGGTGGACGCCGACGGCGTGCCGATCGATCCCTACGGAGGCCAGACGCAGGACTATTCCCTGCCGATCTTCACCGGGGTCGACGAGCGGAACGCCGGCCGCATGCGCCTGCAGATCGCGCGGGGCGTGGCCCTGGTCGAATACCTTCAGGAATCGTACCCGGCGCTGGCCAAGGAGGTTTCGGAGATCGACCTGGCGCGCGACGACCGCCTGGATCTGCACATGAACAAGGGGGGGGCGGCCATCCGGCTGGACCCGGTGGACTTCGGGGAGAACCTCGATCGGTATCTGACCCTGCGCGACTATCTCGCCACCGACTTCGGCGACGGCGCCTACGTCGACCTGAGGTTCAAGGACCGCATCGCGTTCCGTCCTCTCGTGGCATCGAACGGCAACAGGGGAGACTGACATGGCACGACCCGGCACCCACCTCGTGGGACTGGACATCGGCACCACCAAGGTAAGCGTCCTGATCGCCGAGCCCCGGGAGGGTGGGGCGATCGACATCATCGGGCACGGGTCCGCTCCGTCCCGCGGCATGCGCAAGGGGGTCGTGGTGAACCTCGACTCCTGCGTGGCCTCGATCAAGCAGGCGGTCGAGGAGGCCGAGCTGGTGGCCGGCTGCACGGCCGATCGCGCCTTCGTCGGCGTCGCCGGCGCGCACGTGCGCGGCCTGAACAGCCGCGGAGTCATCTCCATCCCGGGGCGCGATCGCGAGGTGACGCGCGACGACGTCGACCGCGTCCTGGCCTCGGCCCGCGCCGTGAACATCCCGCCGGAGCGGGAGATCTTCCACGTCCTGCCCCAGGAGTTCATGGTGGACGACCAGGACGGCATCCACGATCCCGTCGGCATGACCGGGTCGAAGCTCCAGGCCAACGTGCACATCGTCACCGCCTCGGTCGCGGCGGCGCAGAACCTGGTCAACAGCGTCAACCGCGCCGGCGTGGAGGTCGAGGAGATTGTCCTCGAGCAGCTGGCCGCCGCCGACGCCGTCCTGGCCCCCGACGAGAAGGAGATGGGCGTGGCGCTCATCGACATCGGCGCCGGCACGACCGACCTGGTGATCTTCGAGCGCGGCGCCATCCGCCACATCGCCGCCCTGCCGACCGGCGGGGAGCACGTCACCAACGACATCGCCGTCGGCCTGCGCACGCCCATCCCGGAAGCCGAGCGCATCAAGAAGAAGCACGGCTGCGCCCTGGCGTCCCTGGTCGGCGAGGAGGACACGGTGGAGGTGCCGACCGTGGGCGGGCGCAAGCCCCGCGTGCTGTCGCGCTCGCTGCTGTGCGAGATCATCCAGCCGCGCGTCGAGGAGATCTTCGCGCTCATCGCCGAGGAGTTCGTGCGCAGCGCCTTCGACCGGTCGATGCACGCGGGGATCGTCCTGACCGGCGGCGGCTCGATGCTCGAGGGAGTCCAGGAGGTCGCCGAGCGCACGCTGAACATGCCGGTGCGCCGCGGGGCCCCCGTCGGCGTGGGGGGGCTGGCCGAGGCGGTCGCGACGCCGCAGCACAGCACGGTGGTCGGGCTCGCGATGTACGGGGCGCGCCGGCGCCTGGAGGCGCCGGTGAAGATGCCGCACCCGTTCGTCCTGTCGCGGATGGGAGACATGGTGAAGGGCTGGTTGAGCGAACTCTTTTAAGGGAGGGTCACATGATCCTGATGGACGACAAGGAACAGAGAGGCGCATTGAGGCTCTCCTTCGACGAGAACAAGGCGGTCGGAGCCAACATCAAGGTGATCGGCGTCGGCGGCGGCGGCAGCAACGCCGTCAACCGCATGATCTCCACCAACCTGCAGGGGGTGGAGTTCATGGTCGCCAACACCGACTGCCAGGCGCTGAAGGGATCGCGCGCGCCGCTGAAGATCCAGATCGGCGCCAAGCTGACCAAGGGGCTGGGCGCCGGCAGCAACCCCGACGTGGGCCGCCAGGCGGCGCTCGAGGACTCCGAGAAGATCATCGAGGCGCTGCAGGGGGCCGACATGGTGTTCATCACCTCGGGCCTGGGCGGCGGGACCGGCACGGGTGCCGTGCCGATCATCGCCAGCCTGGCGTCCGAGCTCGGCGCCCTGGTCGTCGCGGTCGTGACCAAGCCGTTCGGCTTCGAGGGGAAGAAGCGCCGCGACCAGGCCGACAACGGGCTGAACGAGCTCCAGGAAGCGGTCGACACCGTCATCTGCATCCCGAACGAGAAGCTCCTGAACTCGGTCGACAAGGCGATGCCGCTCGGCGCCGCCTTCCTGTTCGCCGACGACGTCCTGCGCCAGGCGGTGCAGGGGATCTCCGACCTGATCACCATCCCCGGCGAGATCAACCTCGACTTCGCCGACGTCAAGACGATCATGAGCGGCATGGGGATGGCCCTGATGGGGACCGGCGTCGCGTCCGGCCCGAACCGCGCCGTCGAGGCGGCGCAGCGCGCCATCTCCTCTCCCCTGCTCGAGGACGCCACCATCGACGGCGCCCGCGGCATCCTGATCAACATCACCGGCGGCACCGACATGACCCTGCACGAGGTGGCCGAGGCCTCCAGCCTGGTCCAGCGCACCGCCGACCCCGAGGCGAACATCATCTTCGGCACGGTGATCGACAAGGCGATGACCGACGAGGTCAAGATCACCGTCATCGCCACCGGCTTCAACCACGAGGAGAAGATGGCCGCCATGGCGGCGGCCGCCGCCACGCCGCTGCAGCGCGGCTACGGCCGTCCTGCCGCCACGGTGGACGCCGTCGCGCCGCAGGGGCGCGTCCTTCGCGATCTGGATTCGCCGACGTTCCTGAGGCGCGCCGCCGCCACGCCGGCCGGGAGCATCCCGACCGCCACGACGGCGACACCGCGCCAGGCCGAGGCCGCGGTCAACCTGGGATACGCCTCGCTGCAGGACGAGCTGGACGTGCCGACGTTCCTGAGGAAACAGTAGTAGGCTGTCGGCGCACCCGGCCCGGCGGCCGGGTGTCCGAGGGCGCATGCCCAACAACTACAAGATCCTGATCGCGGACGACCGCGAGGACAACCTCGGCCTCCTGCGCGAATGGCTGTCCTCGCAGGACTACTACGTGCGCTGCGCCCGGGACGGCCGCGAGACCCTCGCCATCGCCCGCAACGACCATCCCGATCTCGTCCTGGTGGACAAGGTGATGCCCGAGGTCGACGGCCTCGTCATCACCCGCGAGCTGAAGAAGGCGGACCCCACCGTCCCCGTCATCGTCCTCACCGGCCGCGAGGACACCCGCCGCGCCGCCATCTTCGAGGACAGCGGCGCCGACGACCTCATCATGAAGCCGTTCCAGTACGAGGAGGTCGAGACCCGCGTCCGCACCATGCTCAAGAAGCGCGAGGTCTTCCGGGCGCTGGAGATGGCCAACCAGGAGCTGCTGCGGGCCAACGAGCGGATGTCCCGCCTCATCCAGTTCGACGACAAGACCGGGCTCCACAACTTCCGGTTCTTCATGGAGCGGCTGAACGAGGAGTTCAAGCGGGCGCGGCGCTACGGCAACCGCCTGACGCTGGCGATGTTCGACATCGACTACTTCAAGGCGGTGAACGACCGCCACGGCCACCCCGCCGGCGACCGCGTGCTGCGCGAGTTCGGCGAGATCATGGTCCGCTCGGCGCGCGAGACCGACCTGATCGCCCGCTACGGCGGCGAGGAGTTCGCCGCGCTCCTGCCCCAGACCACCGCCGTGCACGGCCAGCGCCTCGCCGAGCGCATCCGCCGCGTCACCGAGGGCTTCCGCTTCCGCGGCTCGGACGATCCCGGCCCGGTCATCCGCATCACCGTCTCGGCGGGCGTCGCGACCTACCCCCTCAACGAGCGCATCCAGCGCCCCGAGGACCTGGTCAAGGCGGCCGACGACGCCCTGTACCGCGCCAAGGGCTCCGGCCGCAACCGCACCCACCTCGACCAGCACTCCCTCGCCGTCGCGCGCTAGAAGTGGACTTCGCGCAAGGGGGGCTGCGTCAGCGGCCGGTCA
>DATNEZ010000427.1:0-2069 GCA_035606645.1 Binatia bacterium | reverse complement strand
AGCCGGCCGCCGGCACGGGCGCCGTGGTCGACCTGCTGCGTGCGAACGGCGTGCAGGGGCCCGGCCCCGACCGCTACCTGTCCCCGGAGATCGAGGCAACGGTCTCCCTCGTCCAGTCCGGCGCGGTGCTCGCCGCCGTCGAGTCGAAGATCGGAGAGCTCCAGTGAACGACCGTCTCCCCATCCACGCCGCGCACGGCACCGAGCTGACCGCCAAGTCCTGGCAGACCGAGGCGCCCCTGCGGATGCTGATGAACAACCTCGACCCCGAGGTGGCCGAGCGCCCGCAGGACCTGGTGGTCTACGGCGGCACCGGCAAGGCGGCGCGGGACTGGGCATGCTACGACGCGATCGTGAGGACCCTGCGGGAGCTCGGATCCGACGAGACGCTCCTGGTCCAGTCCGGCAAGCCGGTCGGGGTCTTCCGGACCCATGCGGGCGCGCCCCGCGTCCTGATCGCCAACGCGCTGCTGGTCCCCGCGTGGGCGACCTGGGAGACGTTCCGCGAGCTGGATCGGAAGGGGCTCACCATGTTCGGCCAGATGACGGCCGGCTCGTGGATCTACATCGGCAGCCAGGGGATCCTGCAGGGGACCTACGAGACTTTCGCCGCCGCAGCGCGCCGGCATTTCGGCGGCAGCCTCGCGGGGCGCCTGCTGGTGACCGCGGGCCTGGGAGGCATGGGAGGGGCGCAGCCCCTGGCCGGCACCATGAACGGCGCGGTGGTGATCGCGGTCGAGGTCGATCCCGACCGCATCCAGCGGCGCCTGCAGACGCGCTACGTCGATCGCCAGGCCGCGAGCCTCGACGAGGCCCTGGCGGCGGCCAGGGAGGCGCTGTCCCGCCGGGAGGGGCTGTCGATCGCACTCCTCGGCAACGCCGCCGAGATCCTGCCGCGCCTGGCGGAGGGGCCGATCGTGCCCGACCTCGTGACCGACCAGACCAGCGCGCACGATCTCCTGCAGGGGTACGTGCCGCACGGCCTCCCCTACCGCGAGGCGCTGGAGCTGCGCGCCTCGGACCCGAAGAAATATCTCGGCCTCTCCCGGCTCTCGGTGGCGGCGCACGTCCGGGGGCTCCTGGCGCTCAAGCGCAAGGGGGCCGTCGTCTTCGACTACGGCAACAACATCCGCCACGAGGCGCGCGAGGCGGGGGTGACGGACGCCTTCGACATTCCCGGCTTCGTGCCGGAGTTCATCCGGCCGCTGTTCTGCGAGGGGAAGGGGCCGTTCCGCTGGGCCGCCCTGTCCGGCGACCCGGAGGACATCCATCGTACCGACGACGCGGTCCTCGAGATGTTCCCCGGGGACGAGGCGCTCGGCCGCTGGATCCGCCTGGCGCGCGAGCGGGTCGCCTTCCAGGGGCTGCCGGCGCGCATCTGCTGGCTGGGCTACGGCGAGCGCGCCCGGTTCGGCCTGAAGATCAACGACCTGGTGGCCCGGGGGGAGATCCGGGCACCCATCGTCATCGGCCGCGATCACCTGGACGCCGGATCGGTGGCCTCCCCGAACCGCGAGACGGAAGGGATGCGCGACGGATCGGACGCCATCGCCGACTGGCCCATCCTCAACGCCCTCCTCAACGCCGTCAACGGCGCGACCTGGGTCTCCGTCCACCACGGCGGCGGCGTGGGCATCGGCTATTCCCTCCACGCCGGCATGGTGATCGTGGCCGACGGCACCGACGCCGCGGCCCGGAGGCTGGAGCGGGTCCTCACCGGCGATCCCGGCATGGGGGTCGTGCGTCATGCCGACGCCGGCTATCCGGAGGCCATCGCCTGCGCCCGGGAACGCGGCGTGGACCTGCCGATGATTTCTTTCCAGTGAGCGCGCGCGAGCCCTGGACGCGGGCTCTCCTCGAGGCCGGGCTGGTGGCCGCCCTGGTGGCCTCGCCTCTGCTGGCCGCGCCGTGGTCCGCCCTGGCGGTGGCCGGGCTTTCCCTCGCCTGGCTCTGGCGGCTCGGTCCGCGCGAGCGGCGGATCGCCGGCCCCCTCCTCGCCCTCGCCGCCGCCTCCCTGATGACGAGCTGGACCCTGGGCTGGTCCGGGCGGACCTCCCATGCGGAGTGGGT
>DATNEZ010000369.1:0-3150 GCA_035606645.1 Binatia bacterium | reverse complement strand
TGGTCCGGGGCGCGCCCCGCGAGTCCTGAGCCTCAGGCACGCCTGAAGACATAGATGACGTTGGGCGACTGCGGCTTGTAGTCGATCGCCTGCCCGCCCCAGACGTACTCCGTCTTCTCGTACGAGACGATGTCCGCGAGGCCGGCGATCTCGTAATGCCCCCCGAGGAACTCCCGCGACCACGTCAGGATCGAGGCATCGGAATCGGGGCGCGCCAGCCACGACTGCGGCACGTTCACGAACACGACGTATTTCGGCGCGGCGGCCTCGATCTGCCGGATCGCCTCCTGCTGCATGCGGCGCGCGTGCGGCTGGTTCTCCATCAGCCCGTACATGTAGATGTGGCCGGTGGCCGACCGCCGCCGCGCGTAGAAGTAGATCTCCGGCTCGGAGCCGAGCACGGCGATGCGGTCCTGAGGAGTCGTGTCGGCCGCGATCCGCCGGGCGATCTCGACCGCCTCGGGAAACGGGTTCGGCCCGTACGTCCATCTGGACGCCTCGTGGGGCGTCATCGAAAAGAAGAACTCCCGCTCCGCGACGATCGGATAGCCGAGGGCGGCGACAAGGACCAGCGCGGGAAGGACCCGCGCGACGCCGGACCCCGATGCGCCCCGCCCCGCGGCCGGCCGGGCGCCCAGCCACCGTCCCCCCGCCGTCACGGCGATGCCCGCCGAAAGCGCCACCGCCGGCAGCAGGAGGACGAAGTAGTGCTCCCGGAAATAAAAGCCCGGGCAGATGGCGGCAAAGGACGCGAGAGCGAATCCCCAGGTGAACGAAAGGCGGTCGCGCGCCAGGCGGTCCCAGAGCGGCGCGGCCAGGCCGGCCGCGGCCAGCGCCCAGATCGGAAGCGTCGGGGTCGCAACCCCCAGGATCGCCTGCTCGAAGTTCGCCATGCCGAGCCAGAGCGGGACCTCGGACACGTAGGCGCGGGCGTAGTTGAAAGTCCAGAACCAGAATGCCTCGAACACCCCCGCCCGCCAGAGCACGGCGCAGGTCAGGAGAAACGGCAGCGCGGCCCCGCCGAGCAGACAGGCGCAGCGCGATACGATGAGTCGCCCGGGCAGGCGCCGGCGCCACAGCTCCCACGCCAGCCACGCGACCCCGAACAGCACGAAGAAGACGCCGTGCTGCTTCATCACGAACGCCAGCCCGAACAGCGCGCCCGCCGCAGCGAGAATCCCCCGCCCCGGCGTCCCCGCCGCACCGGGGCCGTCGCGGTCTCCGACCCCCGTCCCCCGCAACAGGAGCAGGGCGCCGCCCAGCGCGGGAAGGACCACGAAGTGCGTGGCGTGCGCGAAGACGCCGTACACCGCCTGGCTGAGCGACAGGATGGAGAACGCGGCCGCCGCGACGCCCCCCGTGCGGGCGTCGACGAGGCGCTTCCCGAGACGGAACAGGACGGCGGCGGTCGCCAGGTTCACCAGCAGGAGCCCGAGATGGATGCCGCGCGGCGTCTGCCCGAAGACGGCCATGATCGCCGCGTACGCCGCGTAGGTCCCGGGCAGCTTCATGTTGTATGCCAGCCGATAGGGAGGGACCCCCTCGAGGATCAGCTGGCCGGCGTAGGCGTACTCCCCTTCGTCCCGCTCCAGGGGAACGTCGAGGAGCCGGACCCGCACGGCGACGGCGACCAGGACGGCCAGGATGACGAGGACCCGCCACGGCAGGAGCGTGTCCGAGTATTGGGCCGGGCCGCTCTCCCCGGTCCCCTGTCCCGACTCCCGGCTTTCCGGAATGGCGCTACCCGATCCTTCTCATCCAGAAACTGCTGGAGGCGTATCCTTCCTCCGCCGACAGACCGTCCGGCAGGGGGAAGACTTCCCGCAGGACCCCCGGATGCTTGTGCTGCATGAGGCTCCCACACCACAGGACTTCGAAGGACGGGTTCAGCGCCAGGAACGCCTGCAGGAGGTACTGCTCGGCCCAGAACCGCCGGCCGTCGACGACCCAGCGCCGCGGGTAGTGGCGGGGCAGGAAGATGTCGTGGATGTGGACGACGACCCCCTTCGCGAGCCGTGGAAGCACGTCCAGGTAGAGGAACAGGACATCGTTCCCCATCCGGACGACGTGGCTCGAGTCGATGAACAGGATGTCCCCCGCCTGGAGCCCGGTGAACAGGTCCCGTGGCACGTCCTGCGCCTTCTCGGCGATGAGGCGCGTCAGGCCGGGAACTCCCCGGCGCAGGACCTCGCCCGGGTACGGCTCCACCGCGATGAGCCGCGCGGGCTTCCCCTCCGCCTGGTTCATGAGCGCCGCCCGCGCCGCCACGCAGGTCGAGTTTCCGGAGCCGACCTCGACCACGGTCCGCGGCGAGACATGACGGATCATGCAGTGCAGCACGGCCGCCGAGATCAGGCCGAACGCCCCGTTCCGCACGAAGTACTCGTGCGGCACGCCGGTGGGGTCGAGCGGGAACCTGCACTCGTGCCGCAGGGGTGCGACGACCTGCCGCAGCCAGTCGAGCTGCGCCGCCTCGCGCAGGTCGACCCCGGGCATGTCGCACTCCTCGTCCCAGAAACCGGGGCGGCGATCGAGCTCGCGCGTGTCGGGAACGGGGCTGTAGAAGTGATTCGGGGTGACGTGGATCCCCAGCCGCTGGAACAGCTCGAAAGAACGCCTCGAGAACAGGACCCTATCGAACGACCGGCGCAGGAGGCTCATTCCTGGACGCGCGGATCGATGAGCGCCTTGACGACCCGCCTCGAGGCCACGTCGTCCAGGGCCTGGCCGGCGCCCGCCAGGGGGTAGCGCCTCGTCGGGATGCGTCCCCACGGTCGCGACCTGTCCGGGTCGGCGATCAGCGCCACGGCCCGGTGAAAGTGCGAGTAGTCGGATCCCCAGACGCCGCGCACGTCGAGATGCCGCCGATTGAGATCGGCGTGCGGGTTGAACGCCGTCTCACCGTGGTCCGTGTACTGCCCGGCCACCACGACCCGTCCGGCGTCGCGGGTCGAGCGCATCGCCTGGACGACCGCCCCGGGCGAGCCGGTCGCCTCGATGCTCACGTCGGCGCCACGCCCCGAGGTGCGCTCGAGGACCCACGCGATGCGGGCGTTCTCGTCGTGCGTCTCGATGTCGCAGGTCGCCGCGGCCCCGACCGCCAGCGCCGCCTCAAGACGCGCCGCGGGGGCCCCGACGCACAGCACGACC
>DATNEZ010000357.1:0-3837 GCA_035606645.1 Binatia bacterium | reverse complement strand
GCAACGTCGCCTGGAACCACGTCCACGATCTCAAGGTGGACGTCGACCTCGCCGATCTGAAGGACGCCGTGTCGCGATTCAGGGACAGGTCGGGGAGCCCGCCGGCCCGGCTGCGGGAGCTGGTGACCGCGGGGCTCGCCGGCCGGATCCCTCTCGACCCGGAGGAACGGGACTACCTGTACGATGCTCAGACCGGCGACGTCCGCTACCGGGGCAGCCTCGTCCTGGGGCGCTGAGAAAGGACCCGCGCCGATGCCGTCGATCGTCCTGTGGTTCCTGGTCGCCGGAACGGGGGCCTGCATCGGCTCGTTCCTGAACGTCTGCATCCACCGCCTGCCGCGGCGCGTCTCGATCGTGACGCCGCGCTCGGCGTGTCCCGGATGCGGCCGGCTGATCGCCTGGCACGACAACATTCCCGTCCTCTCGTACCTGGTCCTCGGAGGGCGCTGCCGCCACTGCCGGGCCGCGATCTCGCCGCGCTACCCGCTGGTCGAGGCCGCGACGTGCCTGCTGTTCGTCCTTCTGTTCCTGAAGCGCGGGGTCACGCCTCAGTTCGCCGTCCAGGCGGTGTTCATCGCCGCGCTTATAGTACTCATCGTCATCGACGCGCTGCACCAGATCCTCCCGAACGCCATCACCCTTCCCGGCATCGTCCTGGGGCTCCTGACGAGCCCCCTGCGGGGCGACGGCACGCGCCCGGTGGCCAACGCCCTGGCCGGGGCGGCGATCGGATTCCTCGTGCCCTGGATGATCAACGAGGCCTATCGGCTGTGGCAGGCGGCCCGAGGCGTGCCGCGCGATCGCCGCGAGGACGGCATCGGGCAGGGGGACTTCAAGCTGCTGGCGATGATCGGCGCATTCCTCGGGGTCAAGCTCCTGCTGTTCACGTTGTTCGTGGGGGCGGTCTCGGGCGCCGTCTTCGGCGTGCTGATGATGTGGAGGCGCGGCTACGGCTGGAAGTCGAAGCTGCCCTACGGCGTGTTCCTCGGCGGGGCCGCGATCCTGGCGGTCTTCGTGGGGGACTCGTGGGTGCGGATCTACCTGGATTTCGCCGGGCTGGCCCGATGAGACGGTCTCTTCTCCGCAGCTACGAGGGGCAGATCAAGGTCTTCCTCGTCCTGCTGGTCCTCTTCCTGGCCGTCGCCATTTTCCTCAATTTCCACCTGCTGGTGAAGGCGCGCGACGTCATCCAGAGCGAGGTCGGGACGCGCCTGGCCCTCCAGGCCGACCTGGTGCGGGCCGAGCTGGAGCGCGATCAGATGCTGCGCGGCCTGCGCGCCCCTCCGGGCACCGTGCCCTACATTCCACCGACCCTCCTCAACCTGATGGCGCGGCAGAAAGGGATCCTGGCGATCGAGATCCTGACCCTCGACGGCACGGTGCTGTCCTCGTCCGACGCGGCGCGCGTCGGCACGCGGGACGAGCTCCTCGCCGCGGACCCCGCCGCGGGGCGCCGGCTGGCGGCCGGGGGGAGCGTCATCGCTCCTCTGGATCGGGTGCGGCGCTCGAGCTACGCCACGATGGCCGCCTATCGGCCGATCCAGGACAAGGGGCGCGCCACCGTCGCGGTCGTGAGGCTCGCGACCGAGGTGCCGGCCCTGGGGGCCGTCGACTTCAACCTGACCCTCATCGCCGCGTTCCAGGCGGCCGGCCTGGTCTTCATCCTGGTGCTCGTCATCCTGTTCGCCCGCTGGCTCCTGCAGCCGTATCGCCGGCTGCTGTCCGCCGCCGGCCAGGCGCCGGGACACCTTCCCGGGCTGGCCGCCGCAGCCGGGCGGGACGAGACGGACGACCTCGTGCAGGCCTTCCAGAGCGTGCTCGACAAGCTGCGCGATCAGGAGCAGGAAGTCCAGAGACTGAGGGGCTCGGGTGCTCAGGTCTCGCCGCAGTCGCTGGCCTCCGAGCAGCTCGTGGGCGGGATGTCGAGCGCCGTCCTGGTGTTCGATCGCGACGGCCGGCTGGCCGTCCTCAATCCCGCCGCGGAGCGCCTCCTGGGGATGGACCGGGGGACCTCGGTCGGCCGGAAGTACGGCGACCTGCTCGGCCGGTCGGAGCGGCTGATCGACCTCATCGCCCGCTGCCTGAGGACCGGGGAGAGCCTGTCGCGCGAGGTCGTGCCTCTGCTCGATCCGGCCGGCAAGGTCACTCACCTCGGGGCGATGGTCTCGCCGGTGCGGCCGGGAGGGGATCAGGACACGCCGGGCCGTCCGTCCGAAGGGGCCCTCTGCCTCCTGGCCGACCTCACGGAGATCAAGGCGCTGCGTGAGAAAGTCGGCCTGAAGGAGAACCTCGCGGTCCTCGGCGAGATGTCGGCCGGGATCGCTCACGAGTTCCGGAACGCCCTGGCCACGATCCACGGGCTGGCCCGCCTGATCGTCAAGGGGAACGGCAACGGCGGCGGAGCCTCCGCGCCCAGGGAGCATGCGGAGACGATCCTGAAGGAAGTGAACGGGATTGAGCGCGTGATCACCGATTTCCTGCGCTACGCCCGGCCGGCCACGCTCGACCTGTCCGACGTCGACCTGGGAGAGGTCGTGGAGAACCTGGCGCGAGAATCCGTGCAGGAAGCCGCCCCTGCCGGCGTGACGGTCGAGGTCCAGGGGACCTTCCCGCGCATCGTCGCGGACGAGGCCCTGATCCGCCAGGCGATCCGCAACCTCCTGATGAACGCGATCGAGTCGTTCCCGGGGCGCCTGGGCGGCGCGCCGGATCCCGGCGCCGGAACGCCGGTGCGGCGGGTCGTGGTGCGGGGCGAGGCCAGGCCGGGACCCGAAGGGGGCGTCCGCCTGGTCGTCGAGGACAACGGCTCCGGGATCGCCCCGGACGACCTGCCGCGAATCTTCACCCCGTTCTTCACCACGAAGGAGCGCGGCACCGGGCTGGGCCTGGCCCTGGTGCAGAAGACCGCGGTCGTGCACGACGGCCAGGTCGAGGTCAGGAGCGAGCCCGGACAGGGAGCCAGCTTCACCCTCGTCCTGCCGGCCCGCCCCGGAGCGACCTCGACCGTCCCGCCTCTCTGAGCCGCACACCTGTTACGTCCTGTAACACCCCGGGGCCCGGTCACGAATCCGTAATCGTTGTGCGGTCGGGCCGATCTCCCTTAACCCCTTGACGTGCCGCAGTTGACGCCACCTCGAAGGATCCGGCGGGCCATGGCACATCGGTTGCTCTGCCTCCCGGTGCCGGGTCCAGGGTCGAAGGAACCGGCCAGGAGAAACCGAGATGGACCGCAGGCGGGAAGGACAGACCAGGGCAGGACGCGGACAGCGGGGCTACTCGCTTCCCGAGCTCCTGATCGTCATCGCCATCATGGGGCTCTTCATCCTGTTTGCCGGCCCGGCGATGGCGGAGGCGTACAAGGCCTACAAGGTGCGCGCCGTCGCCAACGGCCTCGCGACCGACATCCGGGCGCAGCGCTACAACGCGGTCTCGAACCGCACGCCGCGCACCCTGACGGCCAACAACCAGGCCCACGCCACCGCGCCGAACCAGTATTCCTACCCGAACTACAAGGGGGACACGATCACGGTGCGCATGGACGGCGTGAACATCGAGACGACCAGCGCGGCGTCGATCACCTTCAATATCAACGGATCGACAGGCTCGGCCGGGAACACGACCTTCCAGGTCAGCGCCATGATCAACAGCACGCGCAACGATCGCTACACCATCACCGTGACGCCGACCGGCACGGTATCGACCGCCTACAGCACCTTCTAGGCGCACGGAGACGGACATGAACGCAGCGGCACGGGTCATCGGACGCGACAGGAGCGAGGGCGGGTTCAGCCTGATCGAGGTGGTCATCGCCATCGGCGTCCTGGCGGGAGTGCTCCT
>DATNEZ010000352.1:0-6500 GCA_035606645.1 Binatia bacterium | reverse complement strand
CTGCATTTCCGCAAGGACCAGGACTTCTGGCCGGTGATCGATGCCGATTTCGACGGCGTCGCGTGAGCCTGATCGCATCCTTCATGGCCGGAAGCCCGAGGCCACGAACCAGGCCCCCTCTTTCCGGCAGGACCTGAAGCCTCCCTCCCGGGCCTCAGTGCGGACGCCTGCTTCACGGAACAGGTGGCTGAATGACTTGCCGATCCGTCCGTCCGGACGCAGAAACCAGGTGAACCAGTCCCCGAACTCGAAGCCGCGGCCGCGGCCCGCATGGCGGACCCACGCGATCGCGGCCTGCAGGAGCTGGTCCGCGGAGACCAGAAGGTGGGCGCTGAAGACGACGGAGCCACGCCCGTCGAGATGCCGTCCCAGGCGCTGCAGGCTCGACACCCGGCGCGCCCTGCCTCGCACGAACGAATAGACCAGTGGCGTCACGTAGATCCCGTCGTAGGTTTTACCGTTCCGATCGAGCTCGGCCATGTCCGCCTCGAAGAGATCCGCCTGGACGCCGGCCTCGCTGACGTTTCGTTCCGAGGCGCGGACCATCTCGGGAAGAAAATCGAATCCCGAGACCCGGTAGCCCAGCCGGGCAAGGTGGATGACCTCCCCTCCCGCCCCGCAGCCGGCCACGAGAACCGAGCCTCCGGCCGGAAAGGTGCGGACGAGGAGGCGCTGCAGATCCTCCCCCAGAGGAAAGCCGAGCATGTCCGTATAGGAGGCGACCTGAGAGGCGTACTTCTCCCGCACGGAGGCGGCCGCCCCCGCGCCGAAATCGGGAGCCTCCATGGCCTTCCGAATCCGGTAGACGAAGGCCGCGATACGGGACCAGAGCGGGTAGGCCAGGGCGAGCGCCCTGCCCGACACGCCGCCGGCCCCGAAGACTTCGGCGACGACACCCCGGATTCGGTCGGGCGTCACTCGATCGCGGGCTCCGGCGACGGCGTCCAGTCCGGTGATCCAGGCGCCGTCCCGATCGCGCGCCAGGAGCCTGCGGATGTCCCCCCATCGATCGACCTCGCAGAGCGCCAGGTCGCCGGCGCGCGGCACGCGTTGAGAATCGATCATGACGCGCGCGCCGTCCCCGATCAATGGTCCGAGAGCGAAACCCCTCACCAGGAGCTCCATGCGTCCACGCTTTCTCAGGAGAGCCTCCAGGGTGCCGCACGGCACCAGGAGACCATCGGGGGCCAGGAGGACAGCTCGAGGGTAGGCCTGGCCCCATGACGACGGAATCCCGCTAGCGGACATCGGGGTACCTGCCCTTGAGCCGCGAGGGATCGGCACCGAGCGCGTGACGCAGCTTCAGCCATGCGAAACGGGCCGCAGTGCGGGCCACTCCCCCCTGGCGCAGGCGGCGGGCCGAGGTCGAGACGGACAGCGGGAGGGTGACGACCCGGCCGCGCGTCCTCAAGCCTCGTGACAGTCGCAGGTCCTCGAACAGGGGCTCGGAGGCGAATCCCCCCAGCGCCTCGAAGATCGTCCGGCGCGCGAAGATCGCCTGGTCACCGTAATGTATTCCGCTCAGTAGCGACCGGGCGGTCGCGTACAGTGAAATGACGCGCAGGTCGAGACCCGTCTCCGAAAAGGAATGCCGGAAGCCTCCGCCGACGACGGCGGGGTCGGACAGCGCTCCCAGGATCGCCTGAGTGGCGCCTGGGGGCAGTTGCGTGTCGGCGTGCAGGAAGAGCAGGGCGTCGCCGGCCGCGACGCTCGCCCCGGCGTTCATCTGCTCCCCCCGGCCGGGGCGCGGGCAGGCGACGACCCGGGCGGTCCGCTGGCCAGGGGGCCAGCGGCGCGTTATGTTCAGGAACAGGGCGGCGGTGCCGTCCTGGCTCCCCCCATCCGCCAGAATGATCTCGAAGGGGGGCTCGGCAGCCTGGATTTCGAGGCTTCGGAGGGTGTCCGGCAGGGCATCGGCTTCGTTTAATGCCGGGATCACCATCGTCAGGCGGGCGACCGGAACCGGCGCGTGTATAATCATTTGGGCCGCCCTTCCGGCGGCGCGAGGGCCCTTGACGAACCACACCGCGGACCCCCGATCCTTCCGACCCGCACCGCCGGCCGCCCCACCTCCGGCAAGCCCTCCGCCAGGCTCCCCGACGGGCGCCCCGGCGCCTCCCGGGCCCCCGTTCTGGCGCCGGCCGAAGACCCTCGCCCTGATCGTGCTGGGCGCGATCGTGGTCGCCGTCGGGCTGGGATCGGTCGTCGGCTATACGTTGACGTTCGACATCCCCGAGGTCAAGCACCTGCAGGACTGGAAGCCGCCGGTGGTCACGACCATCTACGGCGCCGACGGGCAGGTGCTGTTCCAGTTCGGCGCCGAGAAACGGATCGTGGTCCCGCTGGATCAGATCTCCAAGCACTTCGTCGAGGCGCTGGTCGCGACCGAGGACTCGAACTTCTACGAGCACGTCGGCATCGACCCGACCGGCATCGCCCGGGCGATCATAACGGACATCATCCACCTCAAGAAGGCCCAGGGGGGAAGCACCATCACGCAGCAGCTGGCGCGCTCCCTGTTCCTCAAGACCGAAAAGACCATGCGCCGGAAGCTCCAGGAGATGGTCCTGGCGCTGCAGATCGAGAAGGCCTTCACCAAGCAGGAGATCCTCGCCTTCTACTGCAACCAGGTGTACATGGGGCACGGGCGCTACGGCGTCGAGGCCGCGTCGCAGTACTACTACGGCAAGCCGGCCAAGGAGATGAACCTTCCGGAGGCGGCCCTCCTGGCGGGGCTGGTGCAGAGGCCGGAGGCCTACTCCCCCTTCCGCTCCCCGGAGCGGGCGCGGGGCCGCAGGGACCACGTCCTCGGCCGGATGGTCCGGGAGGAGAAGATCTCGAAGGAGGACGCCGACCTGGCGATCGCCACTCCGGTCCAGGTCGCCAAGCTGCCCGAGGAGGAGAACATCGCCCCGTACTTCGTCGAGGAAGTGCGGCGCTATCTCGACGCCAAGTACGGCGAGGTCGCGCTGTACGAGGAGGGGCTCGAGGTGCACACGACCCTCGACCCGACGATGCAGAAGGCGGCCAACCTGGCGGTCTTCGAAGGGCTGCGCGAGCTCGACAAGCGCCAGGGATTCCGCCCCATCCAGCAGAACGTCCTGAAGGACGGCGGCGATCTGGCGACCTTCGCGCACGCCACGTGGAACAAGGCCCCGACCGTCGGCCGGCTGCGCTGGGGGGTCGTGACCGAGGTGAATCGCAAGACCGCGACGGTGCGGCTGGGGGCCTACAACGCGACGTTCGGACCGGAAGGGATCGACTGGACCAAGAAGACGATCCCGAACCAGGTGTTGAAGGTCGGTGACGTCGCCCCCTTCCTGGTCCAGGGGATCGACGAGCCCAGGAAGTCGCTGAAGGTCAAGCTGGACCAGGAGCCGCTGGCGGAGGGGGCGGTCCTGGCCATCGATCCGGGGACGGGCGAGATCAAGGCGCTGGTGGGCGGGTACGACTTCAACCGCAGCCAGTTCGACCGATCGATGCAGTCCTACCGCCAGGCGGGGTCGGCCTTCAAGCCGTTCGTCTACACCACGGCCCTCGATTCCGGGCACACGCTTGCCGAGACGATCTTCGACGAGCCCACGGTCTTCGTGGACCCGGCGACGGGGGACGAATACCAGCCTGACAACTACTACCGCAAGTACTACGGCGTGACGACGCTGCGCGAGGCGATGGAGGAATCGCGCAACATCGTCGCGGTGAAGCTCCTGAACCAGGTCGGCTACTCGAAGACCATCGAGACGGCGCGCAAGATGGGGATCACCAGCCCCCTCCGCCCCTATCCGTCGATGGCGCTCGGCACCATGGAGGTGTCGCTCATCGACCTGACCACGGCCTACTCGATCTTCCCGAACCAGGGGGTGCGCGTGGAGCCGCACTTCATCCGCTACGTGGCCGACCGGGACGGCAAGATGCGCGAGGAGTCCAAGCCCAAGGTGATCGAGGTGCTGCGCGCCGACATCGCCTATCTCATGACCTACCTGCTCGAAGGGGTCACGGAGAGCGGCACCGGCGCCCAGGCGGCGCGCGACCTGAACCGGCCGGTCGCGGGCAAGACCGGCACCACCGACGACCTGGCCGACGCCTGGTTCGTGGGCTTCAGCCCGTCGCTCGTGGCCGGCGTCTGGGTCGGGTTCGATCAGAAGAAATCCCTGGGCGAGGGAGAGACCGGGGCGCGCGCCGCCCTGCCCATCTGGATCGACTTCATGAAGGGGGCGCTGCAGGGGAAGCCGGCGGAGACCTTCCAGAAGCCCGCCAACATCGTCTACGTGCCGGTCGATCGCCGCACGGGGCTTCGGGCCAGCGTCGAGTCGGCCTGCCCCGTCACCTTCCTCGAGGCCTTCGTCGAGGGGAGCGAGCCGGCCAAGACCTGCTCCGAGGTCGAGCATTTCCGCATCTCGCTCCCCTACTTCCTGCAGCGCTTCGACATCACGTCCAACCTGGAGCTGGGGATCGACGGCCCCACGCTCGTCCAGCTGGCGAGCCAGGGGCAGGGGGAGGTCGAGGTCCTGGCCGGCGGCAAGGAGATCCTCGTCCACCACGACGGCCACGACCTTCAGGTGCGGCTCGACATCTCCCGCGCCGAACGCAGGGAGGCGGTCAACAACCTGGACCAGAACGGCGGCGCCAACCCGCAGGCCACCCCGCCGCCCCCTCCCGATGGGGCCGCACCCACGCACTTCGGCGTGGACGGCCGCCCCGCCGTGGTCGTTCCGATCCGCTACGACTGAGTCAGATCAGGCCTTCGAGCGGCACGTACGGCAGGCCCTGCGAGCGGGCCACCGCCTCGTGAGTCACCTTGCCGGCGAGCAGGTTGACGCCGGCGCGCAGGCTGGGATCGCCGGCCACGGCGTCGTGGAAGCCGCGATCGGCGATCCGCTGGACGTAGGCGAGCGTGGCGTTGGTGAGGGCGAAGGTCGAGGTCCGCGGCACGGCCCCCGGCATGTTGGCGACGCAGTAGTGGATGACTCCTTCCACCTCGTAGGTGGGTGAGGAGTGCGTCGTCGGCCGGGTGGTCTCGATGCAGCCCCCCTGGTCCACGGCGACGTCGACGATCACCGACCCCTTCTTCATGGTGCCGATCATGTCGCGGGTGACCAGCCGCGGGGCGGCGTCCCCCGGAACGAGGACCGCGCCGATCAGCAGGTCGGCGCGGCGCACCGATTCGGCGATGTAGGCGCCGGTGGAATAGATCGTCACCACCTGTCCGCGGAAGATCTCGTCCAGCTCGCGCAGGCGCGACAGGGACCGATCCACGATCGACACCCGGGCGCCGAGCCCCAGGGCCATCATCGCCGCGTTGATGCCGACGGTGCCGCCTCCGAGAATGACCACGTCGCCGGGCGGCACGCCCGGCACGCCCCCGAGCAGGATGCCCCGGCCCCCGAGCGTCTTCTGCAGATAGAAGGCGCCGACCTGGATCGACATGCGGCCGGCGACCTCGCTCATGGGCGTCAGAAGCGGCAGCTGCCCCTTGCCGTCGGTGATCGTCTCGTAGGCGATGGCGGTGACGCCCGCGTCGATCAGGGCGCGCGTGAGGCGCGGCTGCGGGGCGAGGTGCAGGTAGGTGAACAGCACCTGTCCCTTGCGCAGCGCCGGGATCTCCTGCTCCAGCGGCTCCTTGACCTTGAGGATGAGGTCGGCGCGACGGTAGACGGCGGCCGCGTCCGTGACGATGACCGCCCCGGCCGATTCGAACGCCTGGTTGTCGATGCCGCTCCCGAGCCCGGCCCCATCCTGGACCAGGACCTGGTGGCCGGCCTGCACCAGCGCGCGCACCCCCGCAGGAACCAGGCTGACGCGGTACTCGTGATCCTTGATTTCCCTGGGCACCCCGACCTGCATGGCTTACGCCTCGATCTCCCCGGCGCCCTGATCGCGGCGCCTCTCAGTTGTTGTCGATCTGGGCCTTCTGGAGCTTGCCGGAATAGTCCACGTACACCGTCTTCCACTCGGAGAAGATCTCGATCGCCGTGTGGGCCGCCCCCTCGCGGTGACCGTTGCCGCTCCGGCGCATCCCGCCGAAGGGCAGGTGCGTCTCGGCGCCGATGGTGGACGAGTTGACGTAGGCGATCCCGGTCTCGAGGTCGCGCGCCGCCGTGAACGCCCGGTTGACGTCCTGCGTGTAGATCGAGGACGACAGCCCGTACAGCGTGTCGTTGGCGATCTCCAGGGCGTCGTCCAGGCCGTCGGCGGCGAGCACGCACACCACGGGTCCGAAGATCTCCTCCTTCGCGAGGCGCATGCCTCGGGTGACTCCGGTGAAGATGGTCGGCGGGAAGAAGTACCCGCGCCCGTACTCGTTCTTGGTCAGGCGCACCCCGCCGAGCACCGGGTCGGCCCCTTCGTCCCGGCCGATCTGGACGTACTCCATGACCTTCTTCAGCTGCGCCTCGTTGATCATCGGGCCGACGTCGACCGTCTCGTCGAGACCGTCGCCGATCTTCAGCGCCTGTGCCCGCTCGACTAGGCGGTCCACGAACTCTTTCATGACTTTCTTG
>DATNEZ010000345.1:0-7302 GCA_035606645.1 Binatia bacterium | reverse complement strand
CCTTCGCCAACGGCCTGGTGAACCAGAACCAGGGGCACACGGCCCTCCTCGCGGTGCTCGAGCCGAACCTGCTCACGAAGCCGGCCACCATGATGATGAACAAGGTCACGATCAAGGGGGCGGACCAGGCGGTCCTGATGTTCGGCCCGGCCCAGGCCGCCGTGGCCAAGGCGGTCGCCGACTCGGTGGCGGACAACATCATCCCGCAGGCGGAGGCCGAGAACCTCGTGGTCATCGTCGGCGTCTTCATCCACTGGGAGGCGTCGGACAAGAAGAAGATCTACGACTACAACCTCAAGGCCACCAAGGAGGCGATCGCCCGGGCCATGAAGGAGGAGCCGAGCGTCAAGACGGTCCTCGCCGGCAAGGACAAGGCGAAGCACCCGTTCGCCTAGCCGGGCCGACCAGGCCCGGACCCGGGACGTTTCGTGGAGAGAAAGCGCCTCCTGTACCTCATCTCGGCGGACGCGCGCGTCAGCCCGTTCGACATCAACATGGCGTACGACGCGGGGTTTGACGCGGTCATTCCGTACGCCTCCGTGGACGTGGCCGACGTGCCCGGCCTCGTGCAGGACATCATGTTCTCGCGCGGGGGCAAGGGGGCGCGCTTCTCGTCTCTTTTCTTCTCGGGCACAGGCGTCGCGGCCTGCGAGGCGATGCTCAAGGCGGCGCGGAAGACTCTCTTCTCTCCGTTCCAGCTCGGCCTGATGGTCGATCCCAAGGGGGGCTACACCACGGCGGCCGCCCTCCTGGCCCGCGCCGCCGCCCTCTGCAGGGATCGAGGCATGGGGGAGATCGGCAGGCTGCGCGTCCTGGTCGCCGCCGGGACCGGAGGGGTCGGCCGGGCGGCGGCCGCGATGGCGGCGCAGGACGGGGCCCGGGTCGTCCTGACGTCGCGCAAGGCCGCCTCCGCCGCGGCGGCGGCGCAGGAGATCGAGTCGCTGTTCGGCGCCCGCGTCGAGCCCCAGGCCGCCGCCGGCGAGAGCGAGCTGGCGGCCCTCGCGGCCCGGTCCGACGTGATTCTCGCCACGGGCGCCGCCGGGGTTCCGCTCCTGACGCGCAGGACGATCGAGGCGCCCAAGGGCCCCAAGGTCCTGGCGGACGTCAATGCGGTCCCTCCGCACGGGCTGGAGGGGGTGAAGCCGCAGGACAGCGGCACCGAGATCCATCCCGGCATCTTCGCCCTCGGCGCCATGGCGGTGGGGGACCTGAAGTTCAAGGTCGAGTCGTCCCTCCTGAAGGATCTCCTGCAGGCCGAGGTCCCGCCCGTGATCGACAGCCTGGCGGCGCGCCGCCGGGCGTCCGAGATCCTGGAGTCGAAATAGTCCGGCGGCGCCCGCAGGGTCGGCGTCTTCTCCTTCTCGGCGTGAGCGTCCGGGCGCTGGCGGAATCGGCGGCCGGAAGCGAGATGGCCAGGCGACGCTTTCCGGGCGGGTTCCTGGCGCTCGATTATTTCGGCGACACGGACCTCGCGGCCCTTGAGGAGCGGGTCCCCCTCCGCGCGCTGTCCCTGTCCCGCGACCTCGGACGCCCCAGGACCGCGGCGGCCCTGGCCCGGGCCGCGCTCGGCCTGGACTGGGAGGCGCTCGCCTTTTCCGGAGGGATCGAGAACCGGCCGGGCCTTCTCGGTACCCT
This sequence comes from Binatia bacterium, assembly GCA_035606645.1. GTDB lineage: Bacteria > Acidobacteriota > Polarisedimenticolia > Gp22-AA2 > Gp22-AA2 > Gp22-AA3. The sequence continues at coordinate 5,667 of DATNEZ010000345.1, read as the reverse complement.
GGGGCGCCATGGCCGCGTCCTGGGGAACAGCCCCGAGACGGTGTCGCGCGTGCGCGACCCGAGGGCGCTGTTCGGGTTCCTGCGCCGCGCCGGGATCCCGCACGCGCGCACCTGGACCGGCAGGAGCGCGGGCGTGCCCGGGGACGCGGGTCGCGGCCTCTGGAAGGGGATCCGATCGGGAGGCGGCGCCCGGGTCCTGGCGGCCCGGCGCGGACAGGCGCGGCCGCGCGGCTTCTACCGGCAGGAGTTCCTCGCCGGCACCCCCGGGTCCGCGTCGTTCGTCGCCGACGGCCGGCACGCGGTTCTCCTCGGCCTCTCCGAGCAGCTTTCGGGCTGGCGCGCGCTCGGGGTCCGCGGGTTCCGCTATGGCGGGAGCATCGCCGGGCCTCCGGAGCGGGTCGTCCCGCGCCGGGCCGTGTCGCTCCTGGCCGGCGCGGTCGAGGCCCTCACCCGCCGTTTCCGCCTGCGCGGCCTGAACGGCGTCGATTTCATCCTGGCGGACGGCGTGCCGCATCTCATCGAGGTCAACCCGCGCTACACCGCCTCGATGGAGCTCCTCGAGGAGCTGTCCGGGGTCAACTTCTTCGATCTGCATCTCGCGTCGGTCCTCGCGGGGGACCTGCCTGCCCGGCGCCCCCCGATCCCGAAGGGGCGATTCGTCGCGAAGGGGATCCTGTACGCGGACAGGGACCTGCGCGTCGCGGACCCGGGGCCGCTGGCGCGGCTGGGCTGCCGCGACATCCCGGCGGAGGGGGAGGCCATCGCGGCCGGCCACCCGATCTGCACCGTCATCGCCCGGGCGCCCGCCCCGGCCGCGTGCCGGCGCCTCCTCCTCGCGCGCGCGGCCGCCGCCCGCCGGGCGCTGCGCGTGAAAGCCCCTCGCCGTTCGTGGTAATCTCCAAGCCATCCATGCGAACGGCCCTGGTGACGGGAAGCACGCGCGGCATCGGCAAGGCGATTGCCCTGCGGCTGCTGCGCGACGGCTACAAGGTGGCGCTGAACTACGCCCACGATCGGCAGGCGGCCGCGCGCGCCATCGAGGAGGCGAAGACGGTGTCGCCGGACGCCGTCGTCCTGCAGGCGGACGTATCGAAGCCCCGGCAGTGCGAGAGCCTGATGGTGGATGCGCTCCGGAACCTCGGACACCTCGACGTCCTGGTGAACAACGTCGGGCCGTTCCTCCAGCGGCCGCTCTCCGAGACCACGGACGCCGAGTGGCAGCAGATGATCGACGGCAACCTGGGGAGCGCCTTCTTCTGCGCGCGCGCGGCGCTCCCCGCGATGCGCGAGCGGCGATCGGGGGTCATCGTGAACGTCTCGGCGCTGAGCGCCGAGGTCTCCCCCGGCATGACGCACGACGCGCCCGCCTACTTCGTCGCCAAGTCGGCGCTGACCATGCTGACCCGCTCCATGGCCCGCCTCGAAGGGGTGCACAACATCCGCGTCAACGCGGTCAGCCCGGGATTCATCGAGACGGAGGAGTACGCCGACTGGGACGCGCGCGAGAAGGAGCTCTGGAGGGGCCGGATCCCTCTCGGACGCTTCGGACGGCCGGACGAGGTCGCCGAGGCGGTCGCCTTTCTCGCCTCCGAGCGGGCCGCCTACATCTCCGGGACGATCCTGCACGTCCACGGTGCCCTGTGGATCTGAAGCGCGGGCGCCTCGTCTTCGTCACCGGCCAGCTCGCGCAGGATGCGCTCGGCCAGGCGCTGGCCGAATGCGGCGCGGGTTTCGAGGGGACGATCGCCCCCCTGCGCATCAAGGTCGCCGCGCTGATGACCACCGACTACATCACTTCCACCCTGAAGCTGCCCCCCTGCGACGCCGTGTACCTGCCCGGCCTGTCGCAGGCGCACACGCAGACGCTCTCCGAGACGTTCGGGGTCCCGTTCGCCAAGGGCCCGAAGGACCTGCGCGACCTGCCGGCGTTTTTCGGCCAGGAGGGGGAGGGCTACCGGCCGGACGGCGAGCACGCCCTGACCATCCTGGCGGAGATCAACGACGTGTTCCGGCTCACCGACGACGAGATCCTCTCCGCGGCGGAGCGCTACCGGCTTTCCGGCGCCGACGTGATCGATCTCGGGTGCTCGCCCGAGAACCGGATCGAGGACGCCGGTCGCATCGTAGCGCTTCTGAAGAAGCGCGGCTTCCGCGTCAGCGTCGACACCTTCGGCGAGGGCGAGGCGCTGTCGGCCGACGCCGCCGGCGCCGAGCTCCTGCTGAGCCTCAACTCGAGCAACATGCACCTGGCGGGGCGGCTGCGTTCCGCCGTGCCGGTGATCGTCCCGGACCAAGGGGGCGGCCTGCCGTCGCTCTACCGGAACATCGAAGAGGCCGGGAGGCGCGGCGCCGCGCGGGTCATCGCGGACCCGGTCCTGGATCCGATCCATTTCGGGTTCGCGGCCTCGATCCGGAGGTACGCCGAGGCCCGCGAGGCCCTGCCCGGGGTAGACATGTTGATGGGGGTCGGCAACCTGACCGAGCTGACCGAGGCCGACTCGGCGGGCGTCAACGCCGTCCTCCTCGGGATCATGAGCGAGCTCGGCATCCGGTACGCCCTGACCACCGAGGTGGCGGCCTGGGCGCGGGGGAGCGTGCGCGAGCTGGACTGCGGCCGGCGCATGATGCACCATGCCGCCCGCCGTTCGATCATCCCGAAGGGGTTCGACGACCGGCTGGTGACGACGCGCGACACGAAGGTCACCCACCCGAGCGAGACGGAGCTGCTGCGGATGCAGGGACGGATCACCGACCGGAACTTCCGGATCGAGACGGACGGCGAGTCGATCTTCGTGTTCAACAGCGAGCGCTTCGAGAAGGGGACCGACATCCGGAAGATCTTCCCCCGGCTGGGCGTGGACGACGACGCGTCCCACGCCTTCTATCTGGGGCGTGAGCTGACCAAGGCCGACATGGCCCGCCGACTCGGCAAGAAGTACATCCAGGGGGAGCCCCTGCACTGGGGCTACCTGACCTGGAGCGAGGAGGAGGACGGCGGGCACGCGCGGGCGCGGCGGCGGCCCGGAGGAAGCCGGCGCGAGCCGGCCGGCCGCGGCACGGCGGGACGATCATGACGAAACGATCGGATCGCCTGGCGCTCTCCGGCATCGTCTGCCACTGCCACATCGGGGTCACGGACGAGGAGCGGCGGGAGCGCCAGAAGATCGAGATCGATCTCGAGCTGTTCGCCGATCTCGAGGAGGCCGGCCGGACCGGCGACCTGAAGCGCACCATCGACTACCGCGAAGTGTCCGAGGCGGTGCGCGGCATGGTCGAGAGCGGCCTGTTCAACCTGGTCGAGGCGGCGGCCCGCGGCGTCCTCGACCTGGTGTTCACCCGGTTCCCGGTCCAGCGCGCCACCGTCCGCGTCCGCAAGTTCGTCCTGCCGGACGTCTCCCACGTCGAAGTCCAGATGGAGCGCGGGCGCGAGTCCTGAAGGCGAAGCCCCGACCCCCGAGGTGACTCAGCGCTCCGGATGCAGGGCCTTCGGTGCAGGGCCGCACTGCGCCTCGGCGCGGGCCAGGAGCCCCTCGCGCAGAAGGACCCAGATGCGCCGGTGGGTCTCCGTGGCTGCCTCGGGAGAGAGCGGGCCGCCGGCGGGCGGGGCGGGGACGACCAGGTCCCGCGGCTCGCCGCTTTCGGGAGAGTCCTCCGGGGCGGGTCGTCCCGCGGCCATTGTGCTTGCGGCTCGTCTCTGCGCGGCGGCGTAGGCGCGCAGCTCCGCGAGGCCCCGGGCTTCGTCCTGCCCGCCGGCCGGCAGCGTGCAGACATAATCCCCCGCGCTCAGGACGACGCCGAGATCCGGAAGGACCAGGACGCGCGCCTCCGGAAGCACCAGGACCAGGGTCATTCGGGAAGTCGCCGCCGGTTTCGCAGGGCCTCCCACGGCCTCCGCCACTTGACCCACCGGAGCAGAAGCCGCTGCCTGCGCCCCCGCAGCCATTCTGTTCGCTTCGGCGTCGGCGCTGTCGAGTCTCTCGGCCGGGGGCGGCGCGAGCGCCTGGGAGCGCGCCATCTTCATCTGTTCGGCTTCTTCCTTCGACTCGTCCCTGTCCGCGAGCGGCTGGACCGAAGTCGCCTTGTCTTTCTTGATGGAGGGGAGGCCGGTCGCCTTGGGGGAGGCCGCCGGTGGAGACGGGGCGAAGGCGTCCGCCTGCCCGCCCGGGGCCGTGGCGGCCGGGGGGGGCGCGGTCTGCCTGGCCGGCGGAGGGGCCGCGGGCTCCGGCTTCTGCGGAATCACCGACTCGGGCTGCGCCGGCGGAGCCTGATCCGTCGAGGATGCAGAAGCAGGCGGCGCTTCGTTCGATCGGGATTCGGCCAGGCGCTCGCCGGGGATGCGGCCGCGCAGGACGACCCAGAGGGACGCCGCGAGCAGCACCGCGGCGGCGGTGGCCAGAGACAACCGGGCCCGGGGCCGGAAGCGGGAGCGCGCGGGGACCGGCCGCGCCGCCGATTCGGCATCGAGTCGCCGGCCGATCTTCTCCAGGAGGTAGGCGGGGATGGGCGGTGCCGCTTCGCGCCGGGCGGCGGCCGCGAGGGCCCGGAAGTCGGCCAGGACCCACTGGCAGGGGGTGCACGCGCCGAGGTGGTCGTGGACCCGCTCCCGTTCCGCCGCCTCGAGCCTGCCGTCCATGTAGGCGGAGATCATCTCGATCGGATGTTCGGCTCGTTCCGGCCGGTTCGGGCTCATGCGGTCTCTCCGTTCAGGCACTGGCGCAGGGCCAGCCGCGCCCGCGCCAGGCGCGAGCGCACGGTCCCCAGCGCGATCCCGAGGGCGGCGGCGATCCCCTCGTACGGCGTGTCGTCGACGTCGCGCAGCGACAGGATCGACCGGAAGCCGGCCGGCATCCTGCCCAGGCAGTCGGACAGGCGGCGCTGCAGCTCGCCGGCCTGCAGCGCCTGCAGCGGCGACCCGCCGGACCCGGCCGCTGCCGGGAGGGCGTCGAGGACATCGTCCAGCTCGACCCGGGCGCGGCTGGCCCGCTCCTCGGCGCGCTGCAGATGATTGATCGCCCGGTTGACCGCGATCCGGTGCAGCCAGGTCGACAGGCGCGCCTCGCCCCGGAACTCCGACAGCCCCCGGTACGCCGCCAGGAAGACCTCCTGGACGACGTCCTCTGTGTCCTCGCGCTGGCGAACCATCCGCCAGACGACCGCCCAGACACGGGGCAGGTGCAGGCGCACCAAGTCGTCGAATGCGTCGCGGTCCCCGCGGCGCGCCCGCGCAAGAAGCTCCGCCTCGGCGGCCGCAGGGGCTGCCTCCTCGCCCGCCGGCCTCGCGGCGTCGATGCGCCTCACGCGTAACAGTCTGCCATGCCGCGGGGCGAAAGTCTCATGTCCATGCCCAATTGGACAGGAGCCGGGGGCGAAAGTTCCATAGTGGCGCTCAGAGTGTGGAACCGAATCGGACGAGTGCGACGACCTGCCGGTCCATTTCAATCCATCTTTCAAGGGTTGCGCCAGGACGTCTCCCGTTCCTGGATCAAGGAATTCCCCACGAGTCACGGCGGCGCCGCGTTAGCGGACGGCCGGTTGTCCGCGGACGGATCCCGCCGGCGAACGGCTCCATGCACAGGACATGTCTCCACACTCTGAGCGCCACTATGGGCACCGGCGGTCCGGGAGGGTGCTAGAATCTTCCCATACTCGGGAGATAGCCATGGCCTT
>DATNEZ010000284.1:0-6193 GCA_035606645.1 Binatia bacterium | reverse complement strand
CCACCGAGTAGACGGCGAAGGCCGCGGCGTCGAAGCGCAGGGACACGGCGTACTGGTGCAGGTTGGCCTGCAGGATCTCGACCACGACCGCCAGCTCGAACGGGAGCGCGTAGGCGAGCTGCGTCCCGAGGAGCGACAGGTCGGGGCGCAGGTCGCCGCCGAACTCGCGGCGCAGGGCCAGGAGCGCGGCGCCGAAGCGGAGCGCCGCGAACGCGGCCGCCCCGATCAGCACCCCCTCGAGGCTTCGCAGCAGGAGCGCCGGCAGCAGGCAGAGGAGCGTGCGCACGAGGTCCGACGCCGCGTACGTCCAGGCCGCCCCGAGGTAGCGCTTGCGCGCCGTGAGGACGATCTCGAGCGCGGCGGACGCCAGCATGAAGGCCAGGTGCGCGCCGATCCAGGGAAGCCCGGCGGCCAGGGCGTCGTTCCCGAGCCAGGCGGCGATCTGGAACCGGCCCGCCCACAAGAGGACGAGGCACGCCCCCCCGGCCGCGGACAGGATCAGGAGCGCGTTCATCGCATAGCGCCCGGCCCGGCCCGGGTCCGAGGGGAGGAAGTAGAACAGGCTCTCCGCCATGCCGCACTGCGCGATGGCGTAGAGGGTGGCGCAGACCAGGAACAGCTGCTTGTACGTTCCGAAGGCGGCCTGGTCGAAGAGACGCACCAGGACCACGGGGATCGCGAAGGCGATCACGGTCCCGATCAGCCGGCCCGACATCAGGTACAGCGAGGGCTTGAGCGTCGAGTGCATGGGCTTCAGTTCCGGTGCACCAGGCGGCAGCCGGCCACTCGGGGGAAGGTGCCGTCGGCCTGGCAGGCCATCATGGCGGGGGAGAACGTCCCTGTGGCCCCCAGGCCGGCGTTTTCCCACAGGAGGACGCGCGGCAGGGTCAGGAGCGGCCGGCCGGGATCGCGGTGGTGGCACGAGGTGTAGGCGCAGCGATACCCGGCCGCCTCGACCGCCTCGAGCGTCCCCTCGTCGAACCAGCCGTTCGGGTAGGCGAAGTGGCGGACGGGGGCGCCCAGCCGGGACTCGAGGTCACGGCGCGATCCGGCGGTTTCCTCGCGGACCCTGTCCCGGCCCTCCAGGGTCAGGAGCGGGTGCGTCCTGGTGTGCGAGCCGATGGTGATCCCGGCGGCGCGCATCTCGCGGAGCATCTCCCAGGTCAGGGGGCGGTGCCGGGCCACGACGCTCTCGTCCCATCCCACCTCGGCCGCCAGGGCCGTGGCCAGGCGCTCGAGCGCGGACTGCGGCATGGACTCGAGCAGGATGCGCAGGACCAGCTGGGGATCGGGAGGGGTGGGATCCCCGTTGGACGCCCGCAGCAGATCCAGCCCGCGGTCCGCGACGAGAGGGGCCAGGCCGCGGACCGGATCGCGCCAGCGCGTCCAGGCCCTCGCCAGGAGGTGATGCAGCCGGTCGAAGAGCGGCGGGGTCCCGGTGCCGATCAGGTCCGAGACGACGAAGACGGCCGCGGGGATTCCCCGCGCCTTGAGCAGTGGAAACGCCTGCTCGTACACGTCGGCGTAGCCGTCGTCGAAGGTGATGGCCGCCGCCGGCCGGCGCCACCCTGCCCCCGTCGTCAGCCTCCCCTCGATCTCGTCCAGGGAGGCGAGATCGAAGCGCCGTCCGATCCACTCGATCTGCCGCTCCAGCATGGCGCGGCTGATCAGGATGGCGGGGATCGTATCCTTCGCCGCCCGGGCGAAGTCCTCGACCACCCGGTGGTAGCCCGCGATGAAGGGGCGCCCCGACCAGCCGTCCAGCGTCCGCTTCACGAGGCTCGCGCCGGACCAGCACATCCCGTGGGCCAGCCCCGATTTCACCAGCGCGCGCATCATCGCCTCAGCACTTCGTCCCCGACCCTCGCAGCGACGCGATCCGGTCGGCGAGGGCCGCGGGCAGGACCTTGCGCGCCGCCTTCCTGGCCGCGCGTCCGAGCTCCGTGGTCCCGCGATAGAGAAGCCCCCGGAGGTGGGGGGGGAAGATGTCCAGGCGCCCCAGCGGGCGCGACTCCCGTGCCCAGTGCCCCTTGTAGCGCTCGAGCCCCTGCAGCATGTCGAACTCCGAGGCCCCCTCTTCGATGACCTTGCCGATCGCGAGGCCCATGGTGACGAGCCCCACGGCGAACCCCGCGTAGTTCGGGTCGAAGCCGGACTGGTAGAACGCGAAGTTGCCGCCGTAGCGGAACCCGTAGAGGGCCGCCACCGGCTCGTCGTCGAGCCACAGGGTGTAGATCCGCAGCCATCCCTGCTCGCAGGCCAGCCGGCTGAACTCCTCGTGGAATTTCAGGTGATTGGGCGTGTGGAAGGCGGTCGAGAAGCCGCGCTCCCGCCAGCGCGCCTGGTGCAGGGCGATCAGCCGCCCCAGGGCGGCGCGCCTCTGCTCCTCGGTGGACTCCGTCTCGAACCGCAGGGTGAATTCCCGCTCGAGCCTCCGGAGCCTGCGATGGAAGTTGGCCCGGTGCGCGCTGCCCAGGGTGGCGAGGTAGGACGTCCAGGAATGCCCGGCCAGGTTGATGAATCGCGAGACGTTCATCTCCTCCGCGGACACGTGCCAGCCCTTTCGCCCGAGGTGCGCGCCCAGATCCTCGGCGCCGCTGCCGGAGGCGCGGATCTGCTCCAGCTCGAGGGGGCGGTGCGCGCCGGCCACGCAGTCGGCGACGGCCGCGAGCGCCCGCTCCTCCTCGCCGCGCCTCACGATGACGTCGAGGTAGTCGGACCCGACGCTGCCGGTCCCCATGAACTCGAGGGCGGGAAACGGCTGGATGCTGGAGATCCCGGGCGGACGGACCACCATCGGCGCCAGCGCCACCAGCCGGCCCCGATCGCGCACGACCGGAACGAAGAGGCGCCGGTCGCGCGACAGGTGCCTCCACCAGGTCGACTGCCACTCCCAGGTCAGGAACAGGCAGTCGGAAGCGCTGTGGCGGAGCAGGTCGGTCCATTCCTCCCTCAACCCCATCAGACGCTCCGTGCTCTCGACGATGTCGACGGTGATCACGGAGGGGACCCTCGCGGCCGCCGCTTCAGCCACGTGGACCCGCGCGCGGGACCCGCTCCACGGGGCTCAGGGACCGATGCACCATTCACCCTCGAGCCTCGTCAGGAAAGCGTCCCCGCGATGGATGGCCGCGAGCACCTCGGGATCGCGCGAGTGGATCAGGAACCAGGAGATCCCGTCGTGGTGGAACATGCACCTCCGCGCGGCGAGCGCCTGGAAGGCCGCCGGGTCCATCTGGCCCGACACGGCCACCGCCCCTCCCCGGTAGGCCCGCTCGAAGAGGTGATCGACGACGTCCCCCATGGACCCCCGCGTGGCGCCGATCTGCACCACCTCGCTGATCCCTCCGGGGTTCATGTAGAAGAGGTACCAGCCCACGAGGAGGCCGGAGGCGTCCCTCACCCCCACTTTCTCGAACCGGCCCCGCCCCTGCCTGGCGGCGAGGAGATCGAGAAACCACGCGAGGAACTCGCCGTCGTACAGGGGGCGCAGGGCGCGATCGGCGGCCGCCCCGGACAGGCAGGCGAGGAGGTCTCCCGTCGACAGGTCCTGTCCCGCCAGGCGCGAGCGCGGCCTCGAGAGCGTGGCGCCGGCGATCCGGGGGGCGAGCATGTCGGCGGCCGCCCCCAGGGGCGCGAGCGCCGCGGACAGGGGCATGCCCAGCCCGCGGCGCTTCAGGTAGGACAGGACATAGCGGCCGGGACGGAGCGGGCGCGTCCAGCGGAGGCTGTAGAGGATCGACGTCGAGCCTCCCAGGCTCTCGAGGATGCGCCGGGAGGGGCTGCCTCCTTCGGCCACCGAGAGATCCTGGCCGCTCGCCAGGAACGCCCGGGCCAGCGCCAGCGCCGCCAGGCTGGCCCGGCTCCCCGGCTCGACCATGAAGGAATGGCTGATGGCCGCGCGGATCGATCGGCGGCCGATCCGCATGCGGCGCGGCATGACGCCGAGGCACCCGACGATCCGGCCGGCGCCGTCCTCGCAGACCAGGGACGGGAGCGTGTCGTCGCGCCACGGGCTGCGGCACAGGATCTGCTCGAGGTGGTCCCGCGCCCGGCCGGGCGCCCGCGCGACGCGCCCCGTGAAGATCCGCTCGTGGAGCGACACGATCTGCGGCAGGTCCCTCTCGGCCAGAGGGCGGACCAGGGAGGCCGTCGGCTGCCGCTCCACCCGGACCGCCTCAGCCACCGTACTCCCAGGGGGATTCGGCGATGGTCATCGGGCGCACCGGCCCGCGGCAGGCGGCGTCGAGGACCTCCAGGACGACGAGGACATGGTCCCCCTCGAAGTCGTCGAAGATTCTCCGCACCCGGCACTCGAGATACGCCGGCGCGTTGCTCAGGATGGGGACCGCGCCGGTCCCCTCCTGGAACGGCTCGCCGTTGATCCCCGTGGCATCGGCCTCGGTCGGCGCGAAGAAGCGGCGCGCCATCTCCTCCTGCCCCTGCCCGACGATGTGCAGCGCCGCGACGCCGCTGTCGCGCAGGCAGGCGAACACGTTGCTCCCCGGGCGCACCGCCGCCATGAGGAGCGGCGGCCGGAAGGAGGCCTGCGACACCCAGGTGACCGTGGCCGCCCCGAAGCGCCCGCCGCTTCTCGAGGTCATGACGTAGACGCCGTTCGACAGCAGGCGCAGCGCGCGCCGCCGGCTCTCAGGGTCCATTCCCGTTGCTCCCGCGGCGCGCGGCCACGAAGCCGGCGATCCTCTCGATCGTCCGGAAGTTGTCCATCTCGAGGTCCTGCAAGGACACCGCGATCCCGAACTCGCGCTCGAGCTGGGCGAGGAGCTCGACGAAGGCCATCGAGTCGAGCGCCCCGGTCTCGAACAGATCGGTCTCGCCCGACGGCACCTCCAGGTTCAGCCTGTCGGCGAACACCCGGGCGATGCGATCCTGCAGGTCCGCGGCCGTCTGCATCTCACTCATCCCTGTGCTCGGAGGCCAGGATGTCGAACCACAGGCGGTCGTGCGCCCGTCCGCCGATGACGTGGCACTGCCTCTGCCTGCCGATCGGCTTGAACCCCAGGCGCAGGGCGATGCGCGCCGACGGGTTCCCCTCGACGATCCAGGTGTTGATCGCGGCGAGGCCCAGGTCCTTGAAGCCGATCGTCAGGAGCCTCGACGCCGCCCGCGTGGCGTTGCCGCGCGCGCGGAACGACTTGTCCCCGGCCACGACCCAGATGCGGGCGGTCCCGAAGGCCCGGTCGACGCCGGTCAGGCCGACCACGCCGACGGGCGTCCGGTCGTCCTCTGCCGTGAACGCCCGGAGGATCTCCGTGTCGCGCTGGATCGCGATCTTCAGCCATTCCGGGCTGAGGACCTGGCGGCCGTTCCCGAAATCCAGCCACTCGTAGTTCTCCCTGCTGGCCATCCAGGAGGCGACCAGCCGGATGAGGTCCGGGCTGTCAAGCGGAAGCAGCTTCATGACGCTCGAAGGTCTCCTTGAGGACGGCCCGATCGATCTTGCCGTTGGCGTTCCGGGGGAGCTGGTCGTAGGCCTGCCAGCGCGACGGGAGCATGTGCGCCGGCAGGAGACGCCCCAGCCCCTGGCGGAGCGCCGTGGGATTCATCTCGTCCTCCGCCGGCACGTAGGCGCAGCACAGGATCGTCCCCTCGAATTGCTCCGTCGGGATCGCCACCACCGCGCACTCGCGCACGCCGTCCAGGGCGCCGAGGCAGGTCTCGATCTCCCCCAGCTCGATGCGGTAGCCCCGGCTCTTGATCTGCGCGTCGGCCCGCCCGACGAAATAGACCTGCCCGTCGTCGCCGCGCCGCGCCAGGTCCCCGGTGCGGTAGATCCGATCCCCCTGGAGGGACAGGAAGACCTGGCTCGTCTTCCCGGGATCGTTCCAGTACCCCGGGCTGAGACCGGGCCCCGCGATGTGCAGGTTGCCCACCTCGCCGTCCCCGACCGGATTCAGGTCGTCGTCCAGGATCAGGAGCCGCTCGCCGTCGCACGCGGTCCCGATCGGGATCGCCTGGCGATCGCTCGCGGGACCGGCCGGGACCCTGTAGTAGCTGCTGGCGATCGTGGTCTCGGTCGGCCCGTAGAGGTTGGTGAACTCGACGTGCGGCAGCCGCCTCATCCAGTAGGCGAGCGCGGGTGTCGGGAACACCTCCCCGCACCAGAGGAGCCGGCGGAGGTCCGGGAAATCGCCGGGGCGGACCACGTCGAACTTGGCCATGTAGTTGAGGA
>DATNEZ010000336.1:0-3993 GCA_035606645.1 Binatia bacterium | reverse complement strand
TCTCCAACGCCGATCCGAAACGGACGTTCCTGCGGCTCATGGAGCGCTCCGATCTCCCCGACGAGTTCGCCCGCGGCATCGAGAACCTCCGCTGCAACGGCAACTCGGCCAAGATCAACCTGGCGCTCTCGGAGGCCCCCGAGTTCACGGCCCTGCCGGGAGACGGCCCGCACCTGCGCGGCAGCATCCAGGTCACCGGCGCGGCGCCTGCGTACCTGGAGGATGCATGGGAGGACTACCGGACCGGGCACCCGTCGCGGCGGCCGTACCTCGAGGTCACCGTTCCCTCGACGGTCGACGATTCGCTCGCGCCGGCGGGGCGGCACGTCATGTCGATCTCCCTGAAGTTCGTGCCGTACCGGCCGGCCGAGGGAGACTGGAGATCGAGGCGGGAGGAGCTCGGCGATCTCGCCGTGGACACGCTGGCGGAGTACGCCCCCAACATGCGGCGGGCGGTCCTCCACCGGCAGGTCCTGACCCCCCTGGATCTCGAGGAGATCTACGGCCTGACCGGGGGGAACATCTGCCACGGAGACATGGCCCTCGACCAGCTCTTCTCGATGCGGCCTTTGTGGGGCTGGGCCCGGTACCGGACGCCCGTTCGTAACCTTTATATGTGCGGCTCCGGCACCCATCCCGGGGGGGGCGTCATGGGGGCCCCCGGCCGGAACGCCGCGCGCGAGGTTCTCAAGGACACACGACGAGGCCGGGCGCCGACAGCCTGAGCGGCCGGGACGACCGGCGGGAGGACGAGGTCCGATGACTGCACGCGACGAGGTGTTCGAGGGCTCCTGCCTGTGCGGCGGCGTCCGCTACCGCATCGCCGGGATGCCGGGGGAGATGTGGCACTGTCACTGCACCGACTGCCGCAAGAGCCACGGCGCGGTCTTCTCGTCGTCGGTGCAGGTGGACCGCAGGAACTTCACGCTGCTCGGCGGCGAGAGTCTCCTCGTCACCTACGAGGCGACGACCGGCACGAGGCGGAGCTTCTGCGGCCGCTGCGGCTCGAACGTCTCGGGCACGATCACGAGCGAGCCGGACTCGGTCTACGTGACCGCCGCCACGCTCGACACGCCTCTCGAGCGGTCCGCGGCGACCCACATCTTCGTCCGGAGCAGGGTCCCCTGGTTCGAGATCCGGGACGGGTTGCCGCAGCACGCCACCTATCCGGGCGACGGCGAGTGAGGCGCCGTCTCGCGGTCCCCCTCGCCGTCCTGGCCCTCGCGCTGGCCGGCGCCGCGGCCGCCGCGCCCGCTGCACCCGCCGCGCCAGCCGCGCCCGGGGTTACGCCGCGCCTCTTCGATCCGCGGCGGCCGCCCGGGCGGGAGCTCGTGACGGACGTCGCGGACGGGTTCACCCTGGCCGCGGTCGGAGACTGCATCATCTCGCGCCCGGTCTCGCCGATGCTCGCGGGCGACCGGGGGCTCGCCGGCGTCGTGCGGATCCTGCGCGACGCCAGCGTGACCTTCGGCAACTTCGAAGGATCGGCCATCGACATCCGGGAGTTCAAGGGTTACCCGCACGGGGCGGTCGACGACTGGGCCCTGATCTCGACTCCGGACGTGGCGGCCGATCTGAAGAGCCTGGGATTCGATCTCCTGTCGCGCGCCAACAACCACGCGCTCGACTGGGGGATCGAGGGGATGCGGGAGACGACCCGCCACCTCGACGAGGCCGGCCTGGTGCACGCGGGGTCCGGCGAGAACCGGGCGCTGGCGCGCGCCCCGCGATACCTCGAGACGGAGCGGGGGCGGATCGGCCTGGTGTCGATGGCCTCGAGCTACACGCCGATGAGCGATGCGCTGCCGCCGGCCGGGCAGGCGCCGGGCCGGCCGGGAGTCAATGCGGTCAGGACCACCCGGCTGACCGTCGTGACCGAAGAGATGATGCGGCACCTGGCGGCGATCGGGGCGGCGTTCGGAACGCTGCGTCGCGACTGCCCGCCGGCGGGCGCCGGCGACCTCGACCTCTTCGGGACGCGCTTCGTGGTCGGGGATCGACCCGGTTACCGGTACCAGGTGGATCCCCTCGACCGCGAGGAGAACCTCAAGAGCATCCGGCAGGGGAAGCAGCATTCCGACTTCCTGATCGCCACGATCCATGCCCACGAGGAAGGGGCCGGGTGCGCCGAGCCGGGCGATTTCCTGCCGGACCTGGCGCGCGCCGCCATCGACGCCGGGGCCGATGCCTTCATCGCCCACGGCGTGCACGCCCTCGGGCCGATCGAGATCTACAAGCGCAGGCCGATCTTCTACGGCCTGGCCAACTTCTTCTGGAGCGACATGCAGGAGCCGATGCCCGCGACCCTTTACGAGGGGAACCGCGACCTCCTGAAGACCGCATTCGGCGATCCGTCCCGCGCGACCGATGCCGATCTCACCGGGCTCCTGAACGCTTCCGGCTTCGACGACGAGCTGGTGTTCCAGACCGTGATCGCCGTCAGCCGCTTCGAGAAGGGGGAGCTCGCGGAGCTCAGGCTCCACCCCGTCGACCTGGGATACGGGATGCGTCTCACGAAGAGCGGCGTGCCGCGCCTCGCCTCTCCGGCCGCAGGCCGGGCGATCCTCGAGCGCCTCGCGCGCATCTCGCGCCCCTACGGCACCGTGCTCGTCATCGAGAAGGACGTCGGGGTCATCCGCCCGCGACCCGATTGACCCCTCGGGGACCGGCCCCCTAAGATGGGCGCCGCCGTGGATGCCTCTCCCGAGGGCCCGCATCAGCAAGACACCCGGCCGGCGCCTTCCTACTGGCTGACGCGGTTCGTCCTGCTGCGCCTTCTGGGACTCGTCTACTTCTTCGCCTTCCTGTCGCTCGCCACCCAGGTCCTGCCGCTCCTCGGGAGCCACGGGCTCCTTCCGATCCCCCTGTTTCTCGAGCGCGTCGGCAGGCACTTCGGCTCGCCGGTCGAGGGCTTCCTGCAGCTGCCGAGCCTCTTCTGGATCGACGCATCGGACGCGACGCTCCTGGCCGCCGCCTGGGCCGGCGTGATCCTGTCGCTCCTGGTCCTCCTGGGGTTCGCCAACTCCATCCTGCTCCTGGCGCTCTGGGCGATCTACATGTCGTTCGTGCACATCGGGCAGGACTGGTACGGCTACGGCTGGGAGATCCAGCTCCTGGAGACCGGGTTCCTGGCCGCCTTCCTGGTCCCCCTTCTCGACCCGAGGCCGTTCCCGCGACGGCCGCCGCCCGCCCCCATCATCTGGCTCTTCCGCTGGCTGGCGTTCCGGATCATGCTCGGCGCGGGCCTCATCAAGATCCGGGGGGACGCCTGCTGGCGCGACCTGACCTGCCTGATCTACCACTACGAGACGCAGCCGATCCCGAACCCACTGAGCCCCTTCCTGCATTTCATGCCGCGCTGGTTCCACCAGGCGGGGGCGCTCTTCAATCATTTCTGCGAGCTGGTCCTCCCCTGGTTCTCGTTCGGCCCGCGCACGGCGCGCCACGTCGCGGGGACGCTGATGATCGCCTTCCAGGGGATCCTGATCCTGAGCGGCAACCTGTCGTTCCTCAACTACCTGACCATCGTGCCGATGATCGCCTGCCTGGACGACTCGCTGCTCGCGCGCGTCCTGCCGCGCCGCCTGGTCGCCCGCGCGAGGTCCGCGGCGGAGGGGGCCGAGGAGTCGCGCGCGCAGCGGACCTGCGCCTGGGCGATGGTCGGCCTGGTGGTCCTCCTGAGCTGGTACCCCGTCCGCAACCTCCTGTCCAGCCGGCAGGCGATGAACACGTCCTTCAACCGCCTCCAGCTGGTGAACACCTACGGCGCCTTCGGCAGCGTCGGCACGGAACGGCACGAGATCGTCTTTGAGGGGACCACCGACGAGGCCCCGGGGGACGGCTCGGTGTGGCGGGAATTCGAGTTCTGGTGCAAGCCGGGCGACCCGATGCGGCGGCCCTGCGTCATCGCCCCCTACCAGCCGCGCCTCGACTGGCAGATCTGGTTCGCGGCCATGTCGAGCCCGGAGCGCTATCCCTGGACGCTGCACCTGA
>DATNEZ010000282.1:0-7230 GCA_035606645.1 Binatia bacterium | reverse complement strand
CCGACCTCGAGAAGCGCGGCCTCCTGTTCCACGCCGCGACGGTGACCCACAGCTACCCGCACTGCTGGCGCTGCAAGCAGCCGATCATCTTCCGCGCCACCGAGCAGTGGTGGATCGCACTCGACCGCAACACGCTCCGGAGCCGCAGCCTCGAGGCCATCCGGCAGGTCCGCTGGATCCCGGAAGGGGGCGCCCTCCGCATCGGCGGCATGATCGCCAACCGGCCGGACTGGTGCATCTCGCGCCAGCGCGTGTGGGGCGTTCCGCTGCCCTTCCCGTACTGCGCCTCCTGCGGCAAGGAGATCGTCGACCTTGGATTCGTGCGCAGGACGGCGGCCCTGTTCCGGGAGAGCGGCAGCGACGCCTGGTTCGATCCGGAGTCCTTCCGCCGGCTCGCCGAGGGGACAGCCTGCCCGCACTGCGGCGCCCGGGAGCTCGTGGCGCGCAGCGAGATCGTCGACGTATGGTTCGAATCGGGGGCGTCGTACCCGGCGCTCCTCGGCGCGCGGCCGGGGTATCCCTGGCCGAGCGACCTGTACCTCGAAGGAAGCGATCAGCACCGCGGCTGGTTCCACTCGTCGCTCCTGATCGCCGTCAACGATCGGAACGCGGCGCCCTATCGCTCCGTCCTGACGCACGGCTTCACCCTGGACGGCGCGGGCCGGAAGATGTCCAAGTCGCTCGGCAACGTCATCCCTCCCCAGGACGTGATCAAGCAGCACGGCGGCGACGTGCTGCGGCTGTGGGTGGCGACCGTCGACTTCCTCGAGGACATGCGTCTCTCGAAGGAGATCCTGGATCGCAACGCCGAGGCGTATCGCAAGATCCGCAATACCTGCCGCTACCTCCTGGGGAATCTCTACGATTTCGATCCCGCCCGCCATGCGGTGGCGCGCGCCGATCTCGAGGAGATCGATCGGTACGTCCTCGGCCAGCTGAGCCAGGTGGTCGCCCGCGTGCGCTCGGCCTACGAGCGCTACGAGTTCCATCTCGCGTCGCAGGCCATCCACCGCTTCAGCACGGTCACCCTGAGCTCCCTCTACCTCGACGTGCTGAAGGACCGCCTCTACACCAGCCCCCCGGACGCCCGCCTCAGGCGATCGGCCCAGACCGCGATGCGGGTGATCCTGGACGCCATGACGCGGTTGATGGCGCCGATCCTGTGCTTCACGGCCGAGGAGGTCTGGCAGGCGCTCCGCGGCCGGAAGCCCGGGGATCCGATCGACGAGTCGGTGCACACCCTGCAGTTCCCCGAGGCGGACACCGGGGCGGTCGACGCCGGGCTGGACCGCAGATGGGAGCGGCTTCTCGTTCTGCGCGAGCAGGTCCTCAAGGCCCTCGAGGTGTCGCGCGCCGAGGGAAAGCTGGGGAACGCGCTGGAGGCCCGCGTGGTTCTCGAGGCGGATGCCGCCGCCGTGGACGAGCTGCGGCTCGATCCCCGGTTCCTGCAGGACCTGTTCATCGTGTCCCAGGTGACCGTGGTCCCCGCCCCGGCCGGCGAAGCGGGCGTCTCGACACCGTTCGGAGTGCGCATCGAGCGGGCCGACGGCGAGAAGTGCGAGCGCTGCTGGCACGTCACCACCGACGTCGGCTCGGACGCGGAGTTCCGCACCCTGTGCGCCCGATGCGCCGGTGCCGTCCGATCGATCCACTCGGCCCGCGGAGCGGGCGCGTGAGCCGCGCCGCGGTCCTGCGCCTGGCCTACACCCTCCTGACCCTGTCCGTGCTCGTCCTGGACCAGGTCACCAAGGCGATGGTGGTCTCGCGCATGACCCTCTATTCGTCCTCCCCGGTCGTGCCCGGACTGTTCCACCTGACGCTCGTGACCAACCGCGGGGCGCTGTTCGGCCTGTTCCACGATCTCGAGGATCCGTTCCGGAGCACCCTGTTCACGGCCGTCCCGCTCCTCGCGATCGCTCTCATGCTCGTGTTCCAGTACCGCACGACCGTGCACGACTTCGCGACGCAGTCCGGGCTGGCGCTCATCCTGGGCGGGGCGCTCGGCAACCTGGTCGACCGGATCCGGCTCGGGTACGTCATCGATTTCCTGGATGTCTTCGTGGGCGAGCACCACTGGCCTGCCTTCAACGTCGCCGATTCGTGCATCTGCATCGGCGTCGCGTGTCTGGTGATCGACCTTCTGGCGCGCGGCTGCCAGCGCCAGGCCGCGCTTCCCCCGGGAGCCTGACATGTACCCAGTCCTGTTCGACCTCCATCTCGGCCGCTTCGGCCAGTTCACCGTCGGGACCTACGGGCTCTTCTACGCCCTCGGATTCCTGCTGGCGCTGCGCCTCGGTGTGACGCTCGCCCGCCGGGAGGGGATCGACAGCGCCCGGATCATCGACCTGGGAATCGTGGCGCTTCTGGCCGGCTTCGTGGGCGCCAAGGCCGCTCTCTACCTGATCGATGCGCGCTATTACGTCGAGCACCCGGGCGAGATCCTGAGAAACCTCCGTTCGGCGGGGGTGTTCTACGGCGGGTTCGCCCTCGCGACCGTGGCTGCCCTCGTCTACGTGCGCCGCCACCGCCTGCCGCTCGGGGTCATGGCCGACCTGGCCGCCCCGCCGCTGGCGCTTGGCCAGGCGATCGGCCGGATCGGCTGCCTGGCGGCCGGCTGCTGCTACGGCCGGGCCTGCGACCTGCCCTGGGCCGTGACCTTCACCAACCCGGCGGCCTACCAGCTCACGGGGGTGCCGCTGGGAGTCGCGCTCCATCCCACGCAGATCTATCACGCGCTCGCCGACTTCCTGATTCTCGCCGTGACCCTGCGCCTTCTGAAGGGACGCCACGCTCCCGGCCAGGTGTTCTGGGTCTACGTGCTGCTCTACGCCGTCCTCCGTTTCCTGGTCGAGATCGTGCGGGGGGATACCGCCCGCGGCCTCTTCTTCGGGGGGACCCTGTCCACCTCGCAGATCATCGCCATCCCGGCGGCCCTGGTCGCCGTCTTCATGCTGGTCCGACTCCGCCGGGCCGCGGGCGGCTCCCCGGCACGCGCGCGTGCTTGAGGCGATGCCCGCCCGCACCCGGTCGCGTGCCGGCAGCAGTCTCCTGACGCTCGACCTGCCGGTCGAGTCGCGCGGCCAGAGGCTCGATCGCACGCTCGCGGAGCGGCTGCCCGGCGAGAGCCGCGCCTCGCTGCAACGGCTGATGCGCGGGGGGCGGATCCGCGTCGCCGGCCGGCCGGCGCGCCCCTCGGACAAGGTGCGCGGCGGCGAGCGGGTGGAGATCGACCGTCCCGCCCCCGAGCCGTCCCCGCTGGCCGCCGAGAACCTGCCGCTGGCGGTCCTGCACGAGGACGCCGATCTGCTGGTGATCGACAAGCCGCCCGGCCAGACGGTCCATCCGGGGGCCGGGGCCCGAGGCGGCACGGTGGTGAATGCCCTCCTGCACCATTGCCGGGACCTGTCGGGCATCGGTGGGGTCGAGCGCCCCGGCATCGTGCACCGCCTCGACAAGGACACCTCGGGCGTCCTGGTGGTCGCCAAGAACGACCTGGCACACCGCGCCCTGGCCGCCCAGTTCAAGGCCCGGGAGGTGGACAAGACGTACGAGGCCCTGGTGTGGGGCCGCCCGCGTGCCTCGCAGGGCATCGTCGACTCCGCCATCGGCCGCCACCCGACCGTGCGGACGCGGATGGCGGTGCGCCCCGATGGCCGCGCCTCCCGGACGGCGTACCGGGTGGTCTACACGCGGGGCCCCGTGTCCTTCCTGGAGATCCGGCCCGAGACCGGCAGGACCCATCAGATCCGCGTCCACCTCGCCTCTCTGGGCCTTCCGATCGTCGGCGATCGGCTGTACGGCGGCCGGAAGGACCTGACCAGGACCGGCCCTCCCTTCGGGGAGATCCTGCGAACCTTTGCCGGGCTGGCGCTGCATGCGCGGCGCCTGGCCTTCACTCACCCGCGGTCGGGAGAGCGGCTCGCCTTCGAGGCCCCCCGTCCCCGGGAGCTCCAGGACCTCCTGGATCGGATCGAGCGCCTTCCGGGGACGGAGCCGGACGGAGCGGCCCGATGAAGCCGGAGTTCGCGATCCTCGGCGCGGGACGGCTCGGCCGCACGCTCGGCCGGCTTTTGGCCCTGCGAGGGTACCAGCCGACCGGCCTGTCCTGCCGCACCCTGCAATCCGCGCGGCAGGCCCGGTCGTTCATCGGCGGCGGGGAGCCCACCACCTCCAACGTCCAGGCGGCGGCGCGCGCCCGCCTGGTTCTCCTCGCGACCCCGGATCGGGAGATCGTCCCCGTGGCGCGCGAGCTGGCGCGCAGCCGCATGCCGTGGTCCGGGCGGATCGTGTTCCATACCAGCGGGGCGATCTCTTCGGCCGCCCTCGAGCCGTTGAAGCGACGCGGGGCGCTGGTCGCTTCGGTGCACCCGCTGGCGAGCATCGCCGCTCCCCGACGGGACATCGACCTGCGCGGCACCCCGTTCGCCATCGAAGGGGATGGCGGCGCCGTGCGGCCCCTGCGCCGGCTGGTCCTCGAGATCGGAGGCACCCCCGTCACGATCCCCCGGCAGGCGAAGGCCCTCTATCACCTGATCGCCTGCATGCTCTCCAATGACCTCGTGGCGTTCCTGGCGGGGGGGTTCGAGGCGGCCCGCGGTCTGGGCCTGGGGACGCGGCAGGCTGCGCGACTGTACATGCCGCTGATCCGGGGGACCGTGGACAACGTCGCCCGGTTCGGGCCCGTCAGGGCCTTGACGGGGCCGGTCTCGCGGGGGGACATCGCGACCCTGCGCCTGCACAGCGAGGCCCTGCGGACGCTGCCCGCCGAAATGCGCCGGGTGCACCGGGTCCTGGCGCTCCGCTCGGTGGGCGTGGCCCTCGAGGCCGGGACCATCACGCCGGAGGTGGCGGCCCGGCTGACCCGTCTGCTCGGATCGCTCCCCTAGGACCGCTCCACCCGGAGTTTCGCAGGTTCCTGCGTGCGCGGAGCCTGTCCTTGATCTTGCCGTCCCGCGAAATTACATTCCAGAAACGGAGAGGGGTCGAGGTATGCCGTCTTTCGAGCCGCGGTTGCTAGAGTGCATCCACGCAGAAGCCGTTCGGGAACGAGGAAGGCGAAATCATCCCGAGCTCATCCGCGCACTCCTGGATGTCCGCCTGTTGGGAGAAGACGTGCAGCAGGCAGCAGCCGCACGAGTCTCCCGTGCAGGCGAAGCGGCCGTCCCCGGTCTCGGCGGTGAGAGACGTCGGCCAGGCCGACAGGTTCCCCTGTCGATCAACCGCCTCGATCTTGAAGTTGTAGGTGGAATGCGGGTCCGCTACGACGCCCACGACGCTTCTCGATCGCATGATGCAGTCGATCAGGAAGCCCGGCGCCGACCGGTTCAGGACCACAAATCTTCGGGAGTACGTATTGTCGTCCTTGATTGCGTCCCCCGACTTGATGTTGTAGCGCGCGTTGGTGCACGCGCACGTGCCGTTCGGGATGTCGAGGTTGCAGTCTTCCGCGACATAGGCCTGCTGCTCGACCGGGAAGTTGGCCTCGGAACCCTCGTCGAACAGCACGAGCGAGGTCTCGATGTGGCTCTGGGGCGTGACGAAGCTGGAGCTCACGAGGAGGACGTTGTTGTTCCCGGGCGTCGAGTTGGGATCGGTGACGACCGCCTTGAAGTTCAGCTCCGTGTAGTTGCCGTTGATGATGACGCCCGGGATGGTCGATTCGACGGTCTCTTTCTTGATGGTGCGTGTCGGCGGAGTGGTGGAAGAGTCGACGATAACCGTCCAGCCGAATCCGGTCTGCGGCTCCACGTCCAGGATCCCATTCTGGCAGAACAGCGCCTCCACCACGTCCGTGAAGTCGCACATCGCCTGTTTCTCGGGCTCCACGAAATTCGGGTCGACGCTCTGGATGGTCGGAGGCTCACCGAAGATCCGGCGCTCGGGTGCCGTGTCCTGGGTCTTGCTGCAGTTCAGGGTGACCGCGACCGCCAGCGACAGAAGCAGCGCAAGGTGACGTGCCGACATCCTCAATGCAGGACCTCCAGAGTTTCGAACGCTCGCAACATCATCACCGTGAGCCGGCTTGCCGTTCCGACCCGTGGCCCCATACCCGTTGGGAATCAGTCATTTGGAGCGAGCGCAGCGAGCGATCGCGGGCTAAGTGTACGGGGAGGCCCAGGGGCTGTCAAGGCCAAATCCTGCGCCTTGCGGCGTAAATACAGCAACGTGATCGGGCACCGGGAGCGCCGGGGTTTTGGCGCTCTCCGGGCGGCCTGAAGAGGCCCCCAGTGGCCGGATCGACCATCCTCAGCGGGGACCTCGGCGGCATCAACCTGGCGGACATTTTCAGCCTGCTCGGGATGTCCAAGAAGACGGGGGTCCTCAAGCTGACGCGCGGGGCGGAGACGCGCTCCCTGCACTGGGAGCAGGGGGAGATCGTCTTCGCGCGCTCCAATTCGGTGCGCGACAGCCTCGGAAACTGCCTGGTGCGGAAAGGGATCATCACTCCCGAGCAGAACGCCGTGTCCGCCTCGAAGATCGACGAGACCACGCGCCACGGCAAGGTCCTGGTGCGCATGGGCTTCATCACCGCGGACCAGCTCCTGTGGGCGGTGAAGCACCAGGTCCTGGAGATCGTCTACAGCCTGTTTCACTGGCGATCGGGGATCTTCGAGTTCGTCGAGGGGGAGCCGGACGCGAAGGAGAAGATCACCCTGTCGATGTCCACCACGAAGATCATCATGGAAGGGATCCACCGCCTCGACGAGTGGGCCAAGATGCGGGCCGTCTTCCCCGACGACTCGGTGCTTCTCGAGCCGGCCCTGTCGCCCCGCGAGCTGGCAGCCCGGCCCGACCTCGGCGCGGAGGAGAAAAAGATGCTGGCGCTGGTGGACGGCTCGCACACCCTGAGCGAGATCGCCGGCCTGGCGCGCCAGGGCGAATTCGAGACCTATTCCCTGCTCTTCAATCTCGTCTCCGCCGGCGTCCTGAAGATCCGCGGGGCGCAACCGCAGGCCCGGCGCGCCGCCCGCTGACCCTTCGGGCGATTTCCTAGGAGCCGGTCCCGGTATTCGGCGCGCGCTCGAGGCTGGCCACGCATTCCAGGTGGTGGGTCTGCGGGAACAGGTCGAGGGGCGTCACCGACCGCAGTCTCAGCCCCCCCTCCCCCAGGATCCGGATGTCGCGGGCCAGCGTCGAGGGATCGCACGAGACGTACACCACCCGCGGGACCGTGGCGGCCGCGATGGCGCGCGCGGCGGCGCGCGGCAGGCCGGTCCGCGGCGGGTCGAG
>DATNEZ010000306.1:0-2692 GCA_035606645.1 Binatia bacterium | reverse complement strand
GGAAGAAGTCCTGGATGGTCTCGGTCTGCGCCGTCGGGACCGGCGTCCCGGTAGGAAGGTCCTCGGGCCCCGCGGAGACCGCCCAGAACATGAACCTCAGCTCGAACTCGATCTTTTTCTTTTCCGGCGCCTCGGGGGCCTTCGTCTCCGGCGCGTCGGCAGACGCCTCGGCCCGCACGGGGCCTCCCACGGCCAGGGCCAGGATCGACAGCGCCATTCCCAGGTACATTCCGTGCCGCACGTTGCGTCTCCTTGTCGTTGGTGAATCCATCAACGCGTCGCCAGGACGTGAAGCGAGTTCGCCTTGCATACCAGGTGGACCCGGCCGCCGGGGGCGAGCGCCAGCTGGCGGCACGCCTGGGCCGTGACCGTCGCGAGCAGCGGCATGTCCAGCCGGCCCACCCTCACGACCACGACGACCTGCCCCGCGCCGCCGTCTTCGTCGATCCCGCGGTCCCCGCCCCCCGGCTGCCGGATCTCACGAATCTCTCCGACCAGGATGTTCTGCGCCGAGAGCCCGGTCGGCGGATACACCGCCAGGATCAGGTCCTCGGCCCGCGCCGCCACGATGACGTCCTGTCCCACCGACTGCCCCTGCGCGGCGACCGTCACGCGCGTGCCGGGCTCGAGCTCGACCGTCGCCACCGACCGGGACGCCTCGACCACACGGCCCGTGAGGATATTCTCGAAACCGCCGGCGCGGGCCATGGGAAAGATCGCCCGGTCGATGAAGACCTCTTCCGGCCGGCCGCGGGCCGCTTCTCTCCCGGCCTCCAGGACCAGGATTTCGCGGCAGAGCAGGGTAACCTCGGTCGCCTCGTGCGAGACATAGATCGTCGGAACCGCGAACTCCTTCTGGATCCGAAGAAGGTACGGCAGGATGCGCCGCCTCAGCGGCAGGTCCAGGCTGCCGAGCGGCTCGTCCAGGAGAAGGAGCGCCGGACCGGAGCAGAGGGCGCGGCCGAGCGCGACCCGCTGTCTCTCCCCCCCCGACAGGCCGGACACGTCCCGATGCCGCAGGTCCCCCAGCTCGAGGACCTCGAGGACGCGTTCCGGATCGACGCGCGGCGCGCCGGACCGGCGGGCCCGCCCGGAGCCCGAGAGAATGTTTCCCAGGACGTCGCGATGGGGGAACAGGAGCGCATCCTGCGGAACGTAGCCGACGCCGCGTGCCTCCGGGGGACGGACGATCCCCCGGGCCGAGTCGAGCCAGGTCTCGCCGCCGACCCGGACCGTCCCCCGCGCCCCCCGGCGCAGCCCCGCGATCGACTCGAGGATCGACGTCTTGCCCGCGCCCGATGGTCCGAAGATCCCGAGCGCCGGCCCGGAGGTCTCCCACTTCACGGAGAGTGTGAAGCGATCGAGAGGCAGGGTGATGTCGACGAGCAGCCAGGGCGTCACGCGACGTCCGGGCGCTTGCGGAGGAGCATCTCGACCGTGAAGACGGCCGCGAACGCGAGGGCCACGGTCACCGCGACCAGGGTCATGGCCTCGCGATCGTGCCCGATCTGCATGTCGTTGAAAATCGCCAGGGCGAGCGTCTGCGTCCGGCCCGGGATGCTGCCGGCCACGATCACGGTCGCCCCGAACTCCCCCAGCGCCCGGCTGAAGCCGAGGATCGCCGCCGCCAGGAGGCCGCGCCGGGCCAGCGGAAGCGTGATCTCCGCGAAGGTCCTGACCCGCCCCAGGCCGAGCGTCCGCGCCATCCCTTCGAGACGCGGGTCGACCTCCTCGAACGCCACTCGCGCGGTCCTCACCACCAGAGGAAGCGCCATGACGCCGGATGCCAGGACCGCCCCCTTCCACGTGAATAACAAATCCAGATCGAACCCCAGGGACGGCTCGCCGAGCGGCCCGTATCGGCCGAGCAGCCGCAGCAGGAGGTAGCCGACCGCCGTGGGAGGGAGGACGAGCGGGAGCGTCGCGGCCGTCTCGATCAGGCTCTTCCCCCTGAAGCCGCCCCGCGCCAGGAGCAGGCCGAGCAGGACCCCCGGCGGGAGGATCAGCACGGTGACCCAGCAGGCGACCTTGAGACTGATGAGCAAGGGGGACATCATCGAGCCGATCAGGGGGTCTGTGCCAGCACGATGAACCCGGAGCGCTCGAACGCCGCCGTGGCTTCGGGGCCGGCAAGCCAGGACACGAAGCGACGGGCCGCCGCGGCCTGCGGGCGATCCTTGAGCGCCGCGACGGCGTAGGAGATCTTCGGTCCGTCCGCGGCCGGGACCTCGTAGAGCACCTTGACCTTCGTGGAGATCGCGGCGTCGGTGCGATAGACGATTCCGGCCTCGGCTCCACCCGACTCCACGGCCGCCAGGGTGGCACGCACATCCGGAAAGGGGACCACCCGATCCGCCACCGGGGACCAGGCGCCGGCCTTCTCGAGCCATGCCTTCGCGTACTTGCCGGCGGGGACCGCCTCCGGGTTGGCCAGCGCCAGCCGCCGCACCGCGGGCAGCGCCAGGTCGGAAGGCGAGCCGACATGCAACGCCGAATCGGCCGCGCCGACGACGACCAGCCGGTTGGACAGCAAGGAGCGCCGCGATGCCGCGTCCACGAGGCCTGCCTGGGCGACGTGATCCATCCAGGCCTCGTCGGCCGAAAGGAAGACGTCGACCTTGTTAGCCGCCTCGATCTACCACGCCAGGTCGTTCGAAGCGCCGAAATTGAACACCAGCTTGAACTGGAGCGA
>DATNEZ010000296.1:0-4062 GCA_035606645.1 Binatia bacterium | reverse complement strand
TCGCTCCCCCGTTTCTGGGCCAGCAGGTTGTCCCCCCGCACCAGATGATCCAGGGCGGTGCCGCCGAACCCCTGGGCCCGGACGAGAGAGAAGGAAAATAGGACCGCCGGCAGGAAGACCGCGACTCTC
Organism: Binatia bacterium; assembly: GCA_035606645.1. Classification (GTDB taxonomy): domain Bacteria; phylum Acidobacteriota; class Polarisedimenticolia; order Gp22-AA2; family Gp22-AA2; genus Gp22-AA3. The sequence goes on along the minus strand of DATNEZ010000296.1, from coordinate 3,933 downwards.
AGCAACCTGGAGGACGCGCGCATCATGGCCGGCTATTGTAGGGCATTTTCAATTTGGACGAGAATGAGCGCTCCATGAGCCGGCTTTGGGACGAGCCCCTGGGCAGCCGCGGCGCCCTGTCGGCGCGCCTCGCCCGTCTGGGGGAGGCGCGGCTCCGGCGCGTGCGTCGTGCCCTTCGCGGTCCGGCGCACGGGAGGCTCCGGCGGCGCGCCGGAACGCTCCTGGACGCGCTGGCGTCGACGCTCGACTCGCTGCCGCGCGCCTCCAGGGTTTCGATTCTGATCGGACCGGACTTGCGTGGATTCCTGGGCGAGGCGGAGACCTGGCTCGAGGTGGGCCAGCTCGCCGCGGCGATCCCCCGGGCCGGGCGGGGCGATCCGGCCGGGAGACGGCCGGCGCTCCTGTTCGATCGCATCGCCCGGACCGAGCACCTCGCGACTCTCGTGCCTCGAGGCCGGCTCGATCCGGGGTTCCCCCTCCGATCGCTCCGCTTCGCGCGGGGACGCCTCGAGGCGGCGCTCGACGACCTGTCGGCGCTCGTGCTCGGCCTGCGCCTCGCGCACCCCTCTCCCGGTCCCCTCGACGTGGTGCTTCGGTTCCGCGAAGACGCCGAGCAGGGGCGGCCCCGGGATCGGATCGATCTGGGGGTCCTTTCCGCGCCGGCGGGCCCGCTCGGGATCGCGGCGCCCATGGCGGCGGCCCGGCGCGAGGGGACCCGCCTGGAAGCCGCGCTCCGCCGGGGAGCCCTGGCATTGCGGATCGCGGGCCGTGGAGCGGCGATCGTCCCGGCCGCCGGCTCCCGGATCACGGCGCCCGACCTCGAGCCGGAAGGGGGCGGCGGCCCGGTATCGACGCGCGGGCGCGGGACCCGCCTCGTGCGCCGCGCGACGATCCCCGGCACGTCCATCCTGCTCGCGCCCCGGGTCGAGTCCCGGCCGCGCCGGCTCCGGGTGACGCGCCAGGTCCCGGGCCTGGAGCGCCGGCTGGCGCGCGCCCTGCGACTCGTCCGGATCGCCTGGCCCGAGGCCTACCGCGAGATTCTCCTGCGCACCCGCATGGTGGTGCCGGTCCACGAACCGGGGACGGTGAGCTGGTCGCTCGCCGCCCGGCCCGGCATCTCGTTCATCCACGTTTCCGGCAAGTCGCTCGTCGACCTGGCGGACGATCTCCTGCACGAGAACAGCCATCACCGGCTGCACGACATGGAGGAGGCGGCGCGCCTCCTGCGGCCGGGGGCGGACACCGAGGAGGTGCAGGCGTTCGATTCCCCCTGGCGCGGCACGCGCCGCCCGCTGCGCGGCATCCTGCACGGCGCCTTCACGTTCCTGTTCCGCGCCGGCCTGCTCCGCCGCATCCTGCGCGCTTCCCGCAGACATCCCGGCCTGCTGGCGGCCGACCTGGGGCGCGGCGGTCCGGCGTTCGTCCGGAGCGAGCTGCGCCGCGAGATCGGGATGATCGGCCGGGCGCTCGAGGACCTGATGCAGGCCTCCGGGGAGGGACTCCTGTCCCCGGCGGGGGTGCGGCTGGTCAAGCGGATGTCGTCCGACTATCGGGAGGTGCGGCGCGGGTGAGGCGGGCCGGGCGACTCCGCCTCCTCGATCACATGCAGGCGTCCGGCCTCGAGGCCGGTGACCTTCTGCACCGTGCCGTCCGGCCAGGTCACCTGGACGTCGGCGGAGGGGACGCCGCCGTCGCGGCCCGCGCCCAGGCCGAAGGTCAGGACCGACTCGCTCTGGGAGGCGTACGAGGCCGCGGATCGCACCGTGAGCTGGCTGCCGGTGCTCAGGCGCGCCACCGCGCCGACGGCGTCGCGGTTCGACTTCCGGCCGACCAGGCGGAGGCGCAGCCACGGACCGGCGTTGCCGCCGTCGTTTCGCAGGAGGATCGCCGGACCGTTGTTGGTCGCGACCGCGATGTCCAGGTCGCCGTCGCCGTCGTAGTCGGCATAGGCGGCGCCGCGCCCCACGATCGGGCGCATGAAGTCGGGGCCCACCCGCCCGTCGGCCTGCTCGAAGCGGCCGTCTCCCGTCCCGCGGAAGAGATGCGGCGGCTCGGCGTGGGTGACCGACGGCTGCACGCGGTTGATGTCGTTCTCCACGTGGCCGTTGGCCACGAAGATGTCGAGGAGGCCGTCGAGGTCGAAATCGAAGAAGAAGCAGCCGAAGGCGAGCGTCAGAAGGCTCGGCTGCCCGATCCCCGCCATCGCCGCGTCGTCGATGAACAGGCCCTTCCCCTCGTTGTGGTACAGAGCCAGCATCTCGTTGGAGAAGTTCCCGATCACCAGGCTCTCCCGCCCCGAGGCGTCGTAGTCGGCGGCGTCGATTCCCATGGCGCCGCGCGCCTTCCCTTCCTCGCTGAAGGCGATCCCGGCGGTGCGGCCGGTCTCGGCGAACGTGCCGTCCCCCTTGTTGTGATACAGGAAATTGGGCTGCGTGTCGTTGGCGACCGCGAGGTCCGGGAGCCCGTCGCCGTCGTAGTCGAAGGCGACCACTCCGAGCGACTTGCCGGTCGGGTCGAACACTCCGGCGCGCCGCGTCACGTCCTCGAACGTGCCGTCGCCGCGATTGCGGAACAGGCGGTTCGTCGCCCCCCGGTACGACTCGGGGGTGCAGTACGACTTGCTGACGCCGTCGAGGGTGCAGAAGATGTCCTCTTTCGGCGACCACTGCACGTAGTTGCAGACGAACAGATCCAGGCGGCCGTCGCGGTCGTAGTCGATCCACGTGGCGCTCGATCCGAACGCCGGATCGGACACGCCCGCCTTCCGGGTCACGTCCTCGAATGTCCCGTCCCCGCGGTTGCGGAACAGGCGGTCGGGGCCGAGCGCGTTCACGAACAGGTCGACGTGACCGTCGTTGTCGAAGTCGGCCACGGCCACCCCGATCCCGTACATCTCGACCGCGAGGCCGGCCCTGCGTGTCACGTCCTCGAACGTGCCGTCGCCCCGGTTCCGGTACAGGGCCTGGGTCGCCGCCTTCCGGCGCTTCTCCGGCCACTCGGCACCGTTCACGAAGAACAGGTCCTGGCGCCCGTCGCCGTCGTAGTCCAGAAACGCCAGGCCGGCCCCCATGGTCTCGGGCAGGTACTTCCTGCCGAACGCGCCGCTGGTGTGAACGAACTCGATGCCGGCGGCCCGTGTCACGTCGGTGAACACGACGTCCTTCGCGGCCGGGCGCGAGACGGCCGCGGGCGCCGCGGCGGGCGTCTGGTCCTTGCGGCCGCACCCGGTCACGAGCCCGCCGAGCAGAAGCGCCAGGCCGATCGCGGTCCCTGGGAGCCTGTCCGACCTTGAAGTGTCTCGGATCATCGGGATCCCCTCGTGCCGGTCGCCGCCGGCCTGTCGTCCGTCGCGCGGTCCGCGGTCTGCGGCTCCGCCGGCACGTAATGGTTCGGGTGCTCGTGGATCGGCTGGCGCTCCAGGTTCTGCGCCGCGTTCAGGCGGCGGTACGGGCCGGTGATCGCCTGCGCCGACTCGTCCGCCTTGAAGCGCGTGTAGAGGACCTCCTCGCGCTTCTCCTCCTCGTCCCGGCCCAGGGCGCGGTAGCAGAGCATCAGGTTGTAGTGGGCCGTCAGGTCCTCGGGATCGACGCGCAGCGCGCTCTCGAACTCGGCGATCGCCTCGACGTGTCGCCGCTGCAGGAAGAGAATGCGGCCGATCTGGTTGCGCACCACGCGATCGCGCGGGAAGCGCGCGGCAGCCGCCCGCAGGTGCCCGAGCGCGTCGTCGTACCGGCCGCGCGCCTTGAGCGCCAGCGCCAGGAAGTAGTGCCCGCTGGCGATCTGCGGGTCGATGCCGAGCGCTTTCTCGAGCACCGGAATCGCCGCCTCGTGGTCCCCCTCCTGCACCAGGACGCGTGCGAGGTTGACGAAGCCGGCGGCGTATTTCGGATCGAGCCGGCAGACCCGCTCGAAGGCCGCCCTTGCGCCGACGAA
>DATNEZ010000257.1:0-3162 GCA_035606645.1 Binatia bacterium | reverse complement strand
CGCGGGCGCTCACGCCGGACCTGTTCGCGGAGATGCGGGCGGGCATCCGCGGACACGCCGCGCACGTCGAGCGCTACCTGTCGCACTACACGTCGCCGAACACCCATCTCACCGCAGAGGCCCTCGGCCTGTTCTATGCGGGCACCCAGTTCCCCGATCTCGCCGAGTCCGGGCGCTGGGCGATGACAGGCGAGAGGATCCTGGCGGAGCAGGTCGCACGCCAGGTGCTGCACGACGGGGTCTATTTCGAGCAGTCGACCTGCTACCAGCGCTATACGATCGAAATGTACCTGCACTTCCTCATCCTTGCGTCGCGCTGCGGCCGTCGCGTGCCGGAGGCGGTGCCGGAAAGGATCGTCAAGGCCCTCGACTTCCTGCTGGCGATCGCCACGCCGCGCGGCACGGTGCCCAGCATGGGGGACGGCGACGGCGGCTGGCTCCTGCCGCTGCATCGCCGGGGCCCGAACGACGTGCGCGGCATCTTCTCGACCGCGGCGGCGCTCTTCGGGCGGCCCGAGTACGCCTGGGCGGCCGGCGGCCTGGCACCGGAGACCCAGTGGCTCCTCGGTCCCGCGGGGGAAGCCGCCTTCCGCGCCGTGGCACCCGCGCCGCCGAGGCCTTCTTCCCATGAGCTGTTCGGTTCGGGCGGGTATGTCGTGATGCGCAGCGGCTGGGAGCCGCGCGACCACCAGGTCATCTTCGACATCGGGCCTCTGGGTCCCGCTCCGTCCGCGGGCCACGCGCATGCCGATCTCCTGAGCATCCAATGCGCCGTGTTCGGAGAGCCGTGCATCGTGGACCCCGGGACCTTCCGCTACGCGGCCGACCCCTCGTGGCGGGACATCTTCCGCGGCACGGCGGCCCACAGCACCGTGACGGTCGACGGCGTCGGGCAGGCTCTGCCATCCGGCCCGTTCGCGTGGAACGCCATGCCCCGCACAAGGCTGCGCCGCTTCGCCTCGGACGAGTCCCTCGGCTATGCCGACGCCGAGCACGGCGCCTATTGCCGGCTTCCCGATCCGGTCGTTCACCGGCGCCGCGTCCTGTTCCTGAAGCCCCGCTTGATCGTCATCGTGGATGACCTGGAGGGAAAGGCCCGGCACCGCATCGACACCCGGCTCCAGTTCGCCCCGCTGCGGGCGGAGCAACGGGACGGCTGGGTGCGCGTTACCGGGCCCGAGGGACGCGGATTGCTGATCCGGTCGTTCGCGAACGTCGATCTGACAACGCGAATCGCCGAGGGGAGCGAGGCTCCCCCGGAAGGCTGGGTGTCTCCCGATTACGGACAGCGCCGGTCCGCGCCCGTCATGATCGTGACCGCCGATGGTCTTCTCCCTCTCCGCATCATCACAGTTCTGGTCCCGACGGCCGGTGAGCCCGGCCTGCCGCCCGAGGTGTCGCTCCTCGATCGGGGAGACCGGCAACCGGCCGGGCTCATCCTCGACGGCGGCCGGGACACGCTGCGATTCGAAGAGGAAGGGATCGTCGTCAACGGCAGGACCTTTCCGTGATCCGCCGGAAGAAGGAGAAACGCATGACATGTCTTCGCCCGTACGCGCTTCGCATGTTCGGTGTCCCCATCGTGGCCCTCGGCCTCCTCCTCCCGGGCTGCGCGGGCGGGCCCGGCGCGAGCCAGGTCATCATTCCCGAAGGCTGCGTGGCGACCCAGGCCTCGCTGCAGGGGACCTGGGTCATCAGTCACGTCGTCCAGGACCTGACCTGCCCGGCAGGATCCACGCTGCGGACGACCTCGAGGGCCACCCGTATCGCCCCGGTGACCGTCGTCAGGGACGAGACCCTCCCGGGATTCCGGATCACCGCCGCGGAGCTCACGTCCACGGTCGATGACGTCACCTGCCACATCACCTGGACGTACCTCGATTCTGACATGGACGCGTGGTTCAGCTGCTACACCACCTTTCATCCGGAGACCCGGACGGCCGGGGGGACCGAGGCGGCCGGACATTGCAGCCAGGTCACGCTGGTCAAGAATGACGGCACCCTCGGGGAGTCCTGCATCATCCCCGCCCCCTACCTCGACACTTTCATCGTGGTCGAGGGGTCCTGAGACCGCTCGAGACCATTCATGTGCGGCATCGTCGGCATCCTGAAGCTCCATCCCGGGGAGGGCGTGGACGAGGAACGCCTCAAGCGGATGCGGGACACGCTCCGCCACCGCGGTCCGGATGGGGAAGGGCTGCTCGTCGAGGGGCCGATCGGCCTGGGTCATCGGCGGCTGGCGATCGTCGATCCGAAGGGCGGCCACCAGCCCATGGCGAACGAGGACCAGGGCGTGTGGATCGTCTGCAACGGCGAGATCTACAACCACCCCGAGCTCCGGCCGAGGCTCGAGAAGCTGGGGCATCGATACAGGACCGGCAGCGACAACGAGTCGATCCTCCATCTTTACGAGGAAGACGAGGATCGCTGCGTCGAGTCCCTGCGGGGCATGTTCGCCTTCGCCCTGTGGGACCGCAAGCGGGGCCGGCTCCTCCTGGCCCGCGATCGGCTGGGAATCAAGCCCCTGTACTACGCGCTGACCGAGCACGAGCTGATCTTCGCCTCGGAAATCAAGGCGATCCTGGCGGCGGGGCCGATCCGGCCGCAACTCGACCAGGAGATCCTCTCGGAGTTCCTGGCCACGCGCTTCGTCGCCGGCGAGGAGACGTTCTTCCACGGCGTGCGCAAGCTTCTGCCGGGCCGGCTGCTGTCCTGGTCGCCGGGGTCAGGCGTCACGCAGCGGCGCTGGTGGCGCCTGCCCGATCCCGTCGATCCAGCCGGCAGCACCATCGAGCAGCAGGCGGTCCAGGTGCGCGACCGGCTGGAGGACGCCGTGCGCAGCCACCTCATGAGCGACGTCCCGGTCGGACTGTTCCTGTCCGGCGGACTCGACTCGACCGGGCTGGCCCTCCTCATGGCCCGCATGGTCCCGGAGCCGATCCAGACCTTCGCGGTCGGCTTCGAAGACAAGGAGGCGAACGAGCTCGCCTTCGCGCGTTTGGCGGCCCAGGCGGCGGGATCCGTGCACCGGGAGGTGGTGCTCGGTCCGGAGGAGTTCTTCGCCGACCTGCCGCGTCTCGTCTGGCACGAGGATGAGCCGATCGCCTTCGAGTCGAGCGTGCCGCTCCACACCGTCTCCCGGCTCGCCGGCCGGCACGTCAA
>DATNEZ010000239.1:0-4444 GCA_035606645.1 Binatia bacterium | reverse complement strand
TCATCTCGATGAAGTAGAAGCGCCCCTCCTCGTCCAGCAGGAACTCCACCGTGCCGGCGTTCTGGTAGCCGACCGTGCGCGCCACCTTCAGCGCCGACTCGGCCATGCGCCGCCGCAGCTTGGGGGTGAGCACCGTCGAGGGGGCCTCCTCGACGATCTTCTGGTGACGCCTCTGGATCGAGCACTCGCGCTCCCCCAGGGTCACGATGTTCCCGAACGAGTCGCCCAGGATCTGGAACTCGATGTGGCGCGGCAGCTTGAGGTACTTCTCGACATACACGTCGGGAACGCCGAAGGCCGCCTTGGCCTCCGTCCGCGCGGCGGACATCGCGGCCGCCAGCTCGTCGGGAGAGCCGACCAGCCGCATGCCCCGGCCACCGCCGCCGGCCGCCGCCTTGACGATCACGGGATAGCCGATCTTGGCGGCCAGCGGCAGCGCCTCCTGCTCGTCGGCCATCGTTCCCCGGCTGCCGGGGATGATCGGCACGCCCGCCGCCTGCATGGTCTCGCGTGCCTTGGCCTTGTCCCCCATCAGGCGAATCACGTTCGGGCCCGGGCCGATGAAGCGGATGTGGCAGGCCTCGCACACCTCGGCGAAATGGGCCGACTCGGCCAGGAACCCGTAGCCGGGATGGATGGCGTCCGCGTCGGTGATCTCGGCGGCGGCGATCACCGCGCCGATGTTGAGGTAGGAGTCGGCATTGCGCGGCGGCCCGATGCAGATGTCCTCGTCCGCGAACTTGACGTGCAGCGAGTCGGCGTCCGCCGTGGAGTACACGGCCACCGTCTGGATGCCGAGCTCGCGGCAGGCCCAGATGATGCGCAGGGCGATCTCGCCGCGATTCGCGATCAGGATTTTCTTGAACATGGATTGGCGCGGCGCCCGATCACGCCGGGGCGCCCTTGCGGACCTTGAACAGCGGCTCTCCGTACTCGACGGGCTGGCCGTTCGCCACGAGCGCCTCGAGGATCTCGCCGTCGCAGTCCGACTCGATCTCGTTCATCAGCTTCATCGCCTCGATGATGCAGAGGACCTGCCCCTTCTTCACGCGGTCGCCGATCTCGACGAACGATCGGGCGGTGGGCGAGCTGGACCGGTAGAACGTGCCGACGATGGGCGACTTCACCACGTGGACGTCCGGAGCATCCACCGCGGCCGGACGCGGGGCGGGCGCCTCGGCGGCCTGGGTCACCGCGGCGGCCGCGGCGACCTGCGCGGCCGGGGAGACGACCGGCGCCACGCCGTTGGTGACGATCGGTCGCTTCACCAGCTTGATCTTGAAGCCCTCGCGCTCCAGCTCGAACTCGACGAAGCTGCTGGCCTCGATGTATTCCATCAGCGCCTTGATTTCGCTGTCCAATTCCCCTCCGCCCATGCGGGATCTCCTCCGCCTCGCCGGCCGCGGCCGTTCCCCACACCCTGGCGCTCGCGACCCGGTGCCTGCATCATATCTCAACGCCGCGGCGAACACCGGGGATCGGTCGCGGCGACGGTCGTGTCCGGAGGCGCGTCAGGCTACGGCGTGCTCCAGCTGCCGGCCGACCCTCCAGGCCTCGAAGCGGGCCCGGCCCGGAATGCCCTCCGGGCCGACCACCAGGCACAGGTAGTAGTCCCCCCCGATCGATCGAAGGATCGTCAACCCCGATCGGGAGGTGACCGAAATCTCCTCCAGGAGGTCGGCGACGTCGGCCCCGGAGGGGCGGGCGCGCTTCGCCAGGGCGACGACCTCTGCGGACACCAGATCCATGTTGAAGGAGGGCTGCGCCGAGACCTTCTCGACCGCGATGCCGTCCAGCCCGACCACCGCGGCTCCGCGCGCGCCGGGGAGCCGGTCGAGCAGTTCCATCAGGAGCGCCTTCATCGCGGGTTCGCCTCCCGGACGCCGCCGGCGCGCATCCTGTCCAGCCAGCGCTCCAGCCTGTCGATCCGTTCGTCCCTCTTCCGCGGGACGGGCTCGACGGCCCGCACCGCCGGGCCGGTCTCCTGGCCCACGGCGCCCGTGGCCTGGAGGATGGGAGCGGGACTCTCCCGCTCGTCCGCCGCAGGCGCCGGCCTGACGATGACGGGCGCAGCGTGCGCCCGGGCAGGGGCCGCGGTGGGCGCGCCGCCCGGGGCCAGGTCGGCCAGCCGGCGAGCCGCCTTCTGATTGTCCGGATCGACGCGCAGCATCGACCGGTAGACCTCGACCGCCTTGTCCACCAGCCCCTGGCGGAGGTAGAGCTCGGCCAGCGTGTTGGTGTGCAGGGCGTCGTCCCCCCCGCCCGCGTCGTCGTCCTGCAAGACGCCCGTCGCGGGCGCGCCCCACGGACCGGATGGACCCTCCGCCACGGCACCTGCCGTGAAGCCCGCTCCATCCAGATCTCCTGCCTGGAAGTCGACCGCCGGATCGGCGGGACGCGAACGAGCGGGAGCCGGGGGCGCGGGTGCCGCGGGGACCTGAGCCGGACGTGCCGCAGGCATGGACACCGACGCGCCGGCCCCCGGGGCCAGTCGGACTGTTGCCGGCGAAGCCTGCGCGGCCGGTGACGTGCGGAGGGGTGCCGGCGGAGTCTGAGCGGCCGGCGCCGTGCGCAGCGGCCCCGGCTGAGCCGCGGTCCGGGCCGGCTGAGGCGCGGGGGCCGGAGGGGTCGCAGGTCTGGCCGCGGAGCCTCCCTGAACTTCGGCGAGGAAGCCCTCGACCTCCTTGTCCCCGGGGTAGTACCGCAGGATCGCCCGGTAGGTCTCGGCCGCCCCGGCCCCGTCGCCCGTCTTCTTCTGCACCTCGGCCAGGAGCTTTCCCGCCAGGTGGTTCTCGGGCTGCAGCTCGAGCACCTCGGAGAAGGCCCGCCGCGCGTCCACCAGGTTCCCCGCCTCCATGAGCGTCCTGCCGAGGGAGATCCGCGCCGTGTGGTACGTCGGGTGCCTCTCCAGCCCCTCCAGGCAGACCTTGACCGCCTCCTGGTAGCGCCCTTCCTTGCGGTACTCCTCCGCCAGCTGCAGGAACGCACGAGAGAGCGGATCGCGGGCGATCCTCTCCTTCAGGGATTCGATAGCGGAATGGCGCTCGGATCCGGGTCGGGCCATCGATTAAGCCATTGACTTCATTGAGGTAAGCATATCACCGAGGCCGCCTGGGCGTGATTATAGGAAATGATGGAAAGGGAAGTCAAAAACGAAGCGCCCCCGCTCTCGCGGGGGCGCTGACGATCCCATCGTGGCCATGTGTCCTAGGGAACGATTCGGGCAAGGCACGCGAGGCGGCCTGAGCCCGCGACCGTCCGGGTCACTGCTTCGCCTCCTGCGCCTCCATCTTCTTCGAGATGCGAGGCGTGATGAAGATCAGGAGCTCGGTGTTCTTCCGGTTGATCGACTTGTTCTTGAACAGCCAGCCGAGACCCGGGATCTTCGAGAGCCCGGGGACACCCGCCTGGGTGACCGAGTCGTTCAACTTGAAGATGCCGCCGATGACCGCGGTGCCGCCGTCGGTGACGAGGATCTGCGTCTGGGCCCGCTCCGTGATGATCGGCGGGACGTCCCCGACCCGGTTGACGAAGTCGGGCGAGGAGTTGTCCACCCGGACGTCCATGATCACCGTTCCCTCCTTGGTGATCTGCGGGGTCACCTCCAGCTTCAGGGACGCGGAGATGAACTCGACGTTGATCTGGGTCGCCGTGGTGCTGACGACCGGGATCTGGACGCCCTGCTCGATGACCGCCTTCTGGTTGTTCTGCGTCGCGATGCGCGGCGAGGACAGGACCTTGACGTCGCCGTTCAGCTCGAAGGCCTCGAGCTGCAGGTCCAGCGCGAAGCCATCCACGGCCAGGTTGCCGTAGGAGATGCCCAGGGTGCTGGCCACCGCGGCCGCACCCAGGCCCACCACGTCGTACGTCAGGTCGGTCTGCCGGCCCCTGATCGTGGTGGACTTGGCCGCGCTCCAGATCACGCCCAGGTCGCGTTCGAACTCGCGGTCCGTCTCGACGATGCGCGCCTCGATCACGACCTGCGGCGTCTGCTCGTCCAGGGCGTCGATCAGCCGGTTGATCGGGTCCTGGCGGTCGCGCAGGTCGCTGATGATGAGCGTGTTGGTCCGCTCATCCATGATGACGTCGCCCCGCTTCGACATGATCTTCTTGATGATCGGCGTCACCTTCTCGGCCTTGGCGTAGGACAGGCTGCGCGTGAAGGTGATCGGCTCCTCCTCGAGCTCCTGCGCCTCGAGCAGCGCCTTCCGGGCGGCCGCCTCCGACGCCAGCTTCTGCGTCGTGGCGATGCGGATGACGTTGTTCTCGAAGACCTTGTCGAGGCCGTTGTTCTTCAGGATGATGTCGAGGGCCTGGTCCTCGGGGACGTTCTCCAGGACGATCGTCAGGGTTCCGGAGACGGCCGGGTCCAGGACGATGTTGAAGCCGGTGATCTCGTGGAACAGCCGGAACACGTCCTTCAGGTCGGCGTCCTTGAAGTTGA
>DATNEZ010000224.1:0-4374 GCA_035606645.1 Binatia bacterium | reverse complement strand
CTTGTACTTGCCCCAGATGGTGGCGCCGATGGTGACCCCCTGGCTCGAGGCGATCATGCGCAGCCCGTCGACGGCGAACTCGCGGCCGATGATGATCCAGACCATCCACGCGGGCGTCACGCCGATCTGCACCAGCGAGATGAACGCCGCCGAGGTGAGCAGCTTGTCGGCGATCGGGTCGAGCAGGATGCCGAGGGTCGTGACCTCGTTCCGGCGGCGCGCCAGCCAGCCGTCGAGATAATCGGTGAACGACGCCAGGAGGAACACGATCACGCCGATCATCTGCCAGTCGAGGCCGATCGGCTCGAACGCCGTGACGCGGGTCATCAGGACGACGACCAGGACGGGCGTCAGGAAGATGCGGATGATCGTGATCCAGGTCGGAAGGTTGATCATGGGGCCAGGGAGTCCGAGTGTAGAATGCCGCGAGGCCGCGCCCCGCCGATGCCCGAGCCGGCCGTCGATCCAGGCGGGCCAGTGCAAACTAACACAGGCGAGCGGGACGGTCAACGGGACGATTTTCATGATCCGCTTCGGAACCGACGGCTGGCGCGGCACTCTCGCCGACGAGTTCACGTTCGACAACGTGCGCGCCGTGGCGCAGGCCGTGGCCGGCGTGATCGGGCGACCGGACGGCGGCGGGCCGGTCCCCGTGGGTCACGACGTGCGCTTCCTGGGCCCGCGCTTCGCCGAGGCGACCGCCTCGGTGCTGGAAGGGAACGGCATCCGGACCCTGCTTCCGGACGGTCCCGTCACGACGCCGATGGTCTCCTGCCAGGTGGTCGCCTCGGGCGCGCCGCTCGGCGTCTGCATCACGGCCAGCCACAATCCGGCGACCCACAACGGATTCAAGATCAAGGCGGCGTTCGGCGGCAGCGCCCCTCCCGAGCTGACCGCGCGCGTCGAGTCGCTCCTGGGACGGACCCCGCCGCGCTCGGCGCTGCCTTCCGGCACGCGCCACTCGTTCCTGCCGGCGTACCTGCCGCGCCTGCGGCGGGTGATCGATCGCGGCACGATCCGGCGCGCTCCGCTGCGCGTCGTGGTGGACAGCATGCACGGCAGCGGCGGGCGCATCCTGGAAGAGTTCCTCGAGGGAGGCCGCGCCCGCGTCGTCACGGTGCGCGGCGACGCCGATCCCCTGTTCGGCGGCACGCCGCCCGAGCCGCGGCCGGAGCACCTCGGCCCGCTGCGCGAGGCGGTCGTGCGGCAGCGCGCGCACATCGGGATCGCCACGGACGGCGACGCCGATCGGATCGGGGTGTGCGACGAGACCGGCCGCGTCCTCTCCCCGTTCCAGGTCTTCTCCCTGGTGGCCCTGCACCTGATCGAGAACCGGAAATGGAAAGGCGCGATCGCGCGGACCTTCGCCAACACGCTGGTCGCCGAGCGGATCGCCCGCCGGTTCAACCTGCCGTTTCACGACCTGCCGATCGGCTTCAAGCACATCGCGGCCCTGATGCGGGAGACGGACGTCCTCATCGGCGGGGAGGAGAGCGGCGGCATCGGCGTGAAGAACTACCTGCCCGAGCGCGACGGCATCCTGATCGGCCTGGTCCTCCTGGAGATGCTCGCCGTGTCGGAGCGCCGCCTGACCCGGGCCGTCGCCCGCGTGGAGAAGGAATACGGCCGTTTCGCGTACCGCCGGGTCGATCTGCCGCTCCCGATCGAGCGGTCGCAGGAGCTGGTCCGGAGCGTGCGGGACGATCCCCCCTCGAGCCTGGCGGGACGCCGGGTCGAGCGCGTCGACCCTCTCGACGGCGTCAAGCTCCTGCTCGGCGACGCCGGCTGGATCCTGTTCCGCGCCTCGGGGACCGAGGCGGTCCTGCGGGTCTATTGCGAGGCGGAGAGCGAGGCGCTCGTCGACGCCCTCATCGCGGCGGGGCGAAGACGCCTGGGGCTCACGGAGACCCGCGCGCCCGCGGGGAGCCTCAGCGCAGGCCGCGCGTCCCGGCGTAGATCTCGAGCAGCCCGTCGACGGTGACGAGGCTGGTGATCAGGAACGCCGCCAGGAGGGCCCAGGTCGCCAGGCGGGCGATTCTCTCCGTGAGCGGGCTCTCGTACGCCAGGCGGACGAGAAACGGCAGGAGGGCGACGGCGGCGAAGAGAACGACGGCCTGCTTGCTCTGGATGACCATCGGCGCCTGCGACCAGGCATAGAGCGCCCCCGTCGAGACGGCCGTGATCGCGAAGGGAAAGACGCGGTAGAGATCGGCCCGCGCGAGCATCCTCTCCAGCGCCGCGCCGGCGGCCACGCACAGGAAGGGGTAGAACGGAATCCTGTACCAGCCGTAGATGACCCGGTGGTCGGCGGTCATCGCGATGAGCGTGCCGTAGACGGCGAGCGGCAGCAGGAGGCCGCGCTCCTTCCGGAAGGCGGCGAGCCCCGCGCACAAAAGCAGCCACAGGTACCACCCCCGGCCGAAGTACTTCGTGACGATCTTTCCCGTGAGCAGATCCTGCAGCGACTCCAGGCCGACCCACTTGCTGGTCGACTGCGCCTCGATCACCTTGAGGAAGATGCCGAAATCCTGGGTCCAGGCGTAGGCGAGGTACAGGGCGACGAAGCCCGCCGCCAGTCCCAGCGCCAGGAGCGCCCCGCGCACGCGCCGGGCGGACAGCAGGAGGACGAGGACGACTCCGACCACGGCGACGCCGGTCGCCTTGGTCCAGATCGACAGCCCTCCCAGGATGCCGGCGACCGCCGCGTCGGCCATGCGGCCGCTCATCTGGTGCCGGTGGGCCGCCAGGATCGCCCCCATGAACAGGATCGCCAGGAGGCTCTCCGCCTTCACGAGCCGGTGCGCCAGCACGATGACCGGCAGCGTGGCGTACACCAGGGTCCCGAGGAGGGCCGCGCGCTCCGACACGCCGTAGACGCGGGCCAGGCGGTACAGGAGCACGATCCCCGCCAGGCTGAGCAGGATCGGCACGATGCGCATCACCGGGAGCGTCCCGGAGAGAAAGTCCCAGGGGATCGTGTAGGACGCGCTCTGCCCGATCGAGGTCACGAGGCCGACGAGCACGGAGAACAGGGGCGGGTGATCGAAGTACGGCCGGACCAGGACGTAGCGATCGCCGAACCAGCGGAAATCCACGGTCTCGCTCATCGGATAGCGGTCCGGGAACATGCTCCAGGCCGCGGGCACGCCCGTGTGGAGCAGGGACCAGCCCTCCCAGGCATGCTGGTACTCGTCCGCCGTCTCGTGATGGAACGGCACGAGCGCGTGATCGTGGAAGCGCAGGAACGCCGCCAGGACGATGATCGCGCCCAGGGCGAGGGTGACCCGCTCGGCGCGGAGCGCGGCGATCCATCCCGGCACCGGGCCGCGCCCCCGGCGGCTCAGCCAGGCACAGCCGAAAGCCGCGACGGCGCCCGCCGCCAGGAGGGCCCAGCCGAGCCCGTGCCGCGTGGAGCCGGCCGCGACCGCGGCCGTGTCGGGCGCGAAGAATCGCGACGGGATGGCCCGCGACGTCTGCCCCGGCGGGGTCCACGAGAGGACCAGTCGCGCGTCCCCCTGTCCGAGCGCGTAGTCGAAGGCGATCGCGTGCCAGCCGGCGGCGAGCGTGCGCTCGGTCATCGTGTCCGGCTGCAGGTCGATCGGAGAGCCGTCGATCTGCAGGCCCGCCGCGCCCTGGACGTCGGCGGAGAAGCCGTACGTCCCGGGGCCGGGGACGCGCAGCAGGCCGGACCAGTGGATGCTGTAGGGCGGCATCGTGGCCGGGAAGCCGTGCTTCCGCATGTCCCAGTGAAAGATGTAGGCGGCATCGAGACGCTGCGGGACCGGGAAGTTC
Source organism: Binatia bacterium (assembly GCA_035606645.1). Taxonomy (GTDB): domain Bacteria; phylum Acidobacteriota; class Polarisedimenticolia; order Gp22-AA2; family Gp22-AA2; genus Gp22-AA3. Next base: position 582 of record DATNEZ010000224.1, on the reverse strand, counting down.
AGATCGGGGTCCAGCCGCTCGTGCACCAGGATCTCGCCGCCCCCCTCGCCGCGGATGAAGTAGCGGCCGAGCAGTCCCCCCCCGGGCGCGAGCAGCGCCCTGAGGGCCAGGACGTAGACGGCGAGGAGACCTACCGCGACGAGCGCGATGCGCCGCGCGCCCGGCGGGGCCGGCTCGTCGCGGACGGTCATGCCGGCGCTCCCCCGCCCGCCGCGGCCTCGAGCATCGCCGCCACGAGCGCCTCCTTCTCCCGTTCGGGGAGGAACGTCGAGCGCGCGGTGCTCACACCGATGGCCAGGACGTCCTTCGCGTCGAATCCCAGGCGCGAGTGCAGCGCGTCCCATTCACCCAGGAGCGTGGTCGAGAACATCGCGGGATCGTCGCTGCTCACCGTGACGCGGGCGCCCGCCCGCACCAGGTCGGCCACGGGATGCCGCTCCCATTCCGGCGCGACCCCGGTGACCACGTTGCTGGTCGGGCAGCATTCCAGGGGCATGCCGCTCTTCGCCAGCACGCGGAGGAGCTCGGGGTCTTCGACGGCGCGCACGCCGTGGCCGATCCGATCGACCTGCAGGACCTCGA
>DATNEZ010000220.1:0-2924 GCA_035606645.1 Binatia bacterium | reverse complement strand
ATGTACGTCAACGACTTCACGCTCGACTACGGGCCGGCCGGCCGGCGGGCCATCGACGAGCTCCTCATGCAGGGCCACGCGGCCGGCGTCATCCCGCATCGCGCCGCGGTCGAGTTCGCCGAACTGCCGGCATGACCGCGGCGGTCGCCCCCGCCGATCCGGCCGCCGAGTACCGCGCCGCGCGCGCCGACGCCGTCCTCGCCGATCGGACCGATCTCGGCCGCCTGGAGATCGCCGGAAAAGACGCCGCCGATCTCCTGCACCGCCTCACCACCAACGACGTGCGCGGCCTCGCCGCGGGGCAGGGGACCGCCGCCGCCTTCGTCACGAACAAGGGGCGGCTCGTCGACCTGGTCACCCTGCACCACCTCGGCGATCGCCTTCTCTGCCTCACCGGTCCGGGACGAAGCGCCGCGGTCGCCGCCTACATCGAGCGCTACACGTTCCGGGAAGACGTCAGGATCCTGGACCTGGGCGGGTCGCACGGCACGATCGGACTCTACGGCGCCCGCGCCGCGGAGCGGGCCGCGGCCCTGTTCGGAGCGGAGGCGGCGGGGCGGCCGCTGCACCATGCGACGACCGTCGGGTTCGCGGGCCTGTCCGGCATCCTGGCGCGCTCCTTCCCGCTGGGCGGCGACGCGTATCACCTGACCGCGGAGGCCGGGGCCCTCGCCGCGATCCAGAGCGCCATCCTGGAGCGGTCTCCCGGGCTCCTCGTGGCGGGGCCCGCGTGCCTCGAGGCGCTCCGCATCGAGGCCGGCCTCCCCCTCGCGGGCCACGAGATCACCGAGGAGTACAACCCGTGGGAGGCGCGGCTCCAGGACGCCATCTCGCTCAACAAGGGTTGCTACGTCGGCCAGGAGGTGGTCGCCCGCCTGAACACCTACAAGAAGGTGTCGCGCTGCCTCGTCCGCCTGGAGCTTTCCGACGATCCGCCGGCGCCCGGCGCGCGCCTCGAGGCCGGGGGAGAGCCGGCAGGCACGTTGACGAGCGCGGTCGCGGTCCCGGGCGAGGACCGCGTGGCGGCCCTGGGGTACGTGCGCGACGAGGACGCCGGTCGCGACGAGATCGACGTCCTGGACGGCTCGCGGCGGCGACGCGCCCGCGTCCTGGGGCCGGCGCGATGAGGCGCGCCGCCCTCCTGCTGATCGGTCACGGCAGCCGCGTGGTCGCGGCCAATCGCCTCCTGCGCGACGTGGCACGCAGGCTTCGCGCCACGTTCCCCGGTCGCGCCGTCGAGATCGCCTACCTCGAGGCGGCACGCCCGGACATCCGGACGGCGATCGATCGCTGCGTCTCCCGGGGGGCGACCCGCATCCTGATCGTTCCCTACTTCCTGTACCTCGGCGGGCACGTCCGCCGCGACCTCCCGAAGGCGGCCGCCGCGGCGCGAAGGCGGCACAAGGGCCTCGAGGTCCGGATCGCGCCGCACCTCGGCCTGGATCGGCGCCTCGTGGCGATCGTGGCCGACCGATCGCGCAGGGGACTCCGCGCCTGTCGCTGGCCCTGATCCAGTGCTATGATGTCCGGCCCTTTGCGGGTGGCCCCTCTGCCGGAGGCGCGCCCGGCGGGCGCGAAACGGGAGAGACGAGGAGCGGCATGAGCGTCAGGGACGTGGTGATTCTCGGATCGGGGTGCGCCGGGCTGACGGCGGCGGTCTATGCGGCGCGGGCCAACCTGAAGCCGGTGCTCATCGACGGCCACGAAGCGGGCGGGCAGCTGAGCATGACGACCGACGTCGAGAACTTCCCGGGGTTTCCCGAGGGGATCCTGGGCCCCGCGCTGATCGAGAACATGCGCAAGCAGGCGGCGCGCTTCGGGACGGAGTACCTGACAGGGGAGGCGACCGCCGCCGACCTGTCCCGCCGGCCGTTCCGGCTGACGATCGCCGGGCACGGCGAGATCCAGGGCAAGACCCTCATCGTGGCGACGGGGGCCTCGGCGCGCATGCTCGGTCTCGAGTCCGAGCGCCGCCTCCTGGGGCACGGCGTGTCGACCTGCGCCACCTGCGACGGGTTCTTCTTCAAGGAGAAGGAGCTGGTGGTGGTCGGCGGGGGAGACTCGGCGATCGAGGAAGGGACCTTCCTGACCAAGTTCGCGCGCCGCGTGACCATCGTCCACCGCCGCGATTCGCTGCGCGCCTCCAAGATCATGCAGGACCGGGCCCGCAAGAACCCCAAGGTGGCGTTCCTCTGGGACACCGCGGTGGAGGAGGTCCTCGGCAAGGACAAGGTCGAGGGGGTCCGGCTGCGCAACCTGAAATCCGGCGAGCAGACCGTGAAGACGATCGACGGCCTGTTCGTGGCGATCGGGCACACCCCCAACACCGCCGTCTTCAAGGGGCAGCTCGATCTCGACAAGGCCGGCTACATCGTCACCCGGCAGGGAAGCCGGACGAGCGTCCCGGGGGTCTTCGCCGCCGGGGACTGCCAGGACCACGTCTATCGCCAGGCGATCACGGCCGCCGGCAGCGGCTGCATGGCCGCCATCGACGCGGAGAGGTTCCTCGAGTCCGAGGGGCACTGAGCGCCGGCCATCCCGGAGGGGCCCGTGGGCGATCTGCTGGATGAGCTTCTGGAATCGATCGAACGGGCCATCGTGGTCCTCAAGGCCCGCCCGGAGGCGCGCTACGCCTCCGACGTCGAGAACCTCATGCGCGTCAAGCGCATCCTCCACGGTCTGGACCCGGAGGAGATCGAAGCCCTTCTGGAAGACGACGACGAAGAGGAGTAGTCGCCCGCGGGATTGAGGCTGGTGCCGGAGGCGGGATTTGAACCCGCATGCCTTTTGGGCGCCACCCCCTCAAGATGGTGTGTCTGCCAGTTCCACCACTCCGGCACGATAGAGCGAAGGTCCTACTTCGGGGTCGGGCTCGCCTCCGGCTGAGGGGCCGCGCCGGCGTCGGCCGGCGCCTGCTCCTGGGG
>DATNEZ010000219.1:0-2122 GCA_035606645.1 Binatia bacterium | reverse complement strand
GCCCAGGAGCCGGGACAGCCAGGCGAGGACACGCTCCCCCTCCGTTCGCACCCGGCGGGCGATCTGGGGGCTCATGCGCGGCTCACCGTCCGGTCCTTGCGCGCCAGGACGAGAACGGCTTCCCGCCCCCCTCGCCCCTGGCCGCCCACTCCTCGTCCAGCCGGGCGAACAGCGGATCGAGATCCGCCGCGCCGCGGGAGGCGGAGCGGAACAAGGCATAGACACCGGTCTCTCCCCCCCCGAGGATTTCGATCGAGTCCGGCTCCACGGTGCTGAACACCCATCGGAAATAGCGCAGCCATTCGTCGGGGCGATCATACGCATTCAGACCGCCCAGCGAGTACGCCGGTGAGATCAGGGCGAGATCGGCGATCACGCACGGGCTCCCCTCGAGCCGGTACGCGTCCGGCAGGGGGCGGTCCAGGTAGAAATAGAACAGGGGCATCTGCGCCTCGATGAAGCCCTTCCGTCCGAAGTAGTACCTCAGGTTCTGGCCGACCGCGTAATCGACGACCGCCACGCAGTCCGCGGGGGCCCGGGATGCGAGGAGCGAGGCGTCCTGGTAGGCCGGACCGCGGGATCGGTGATACGGAAGGATGGTCGTGGCCGCGTTGCTCGCTCCGAGCAGGCACAGGACCGACAGAGCGACCGCCGGCAGGATCGTGCTCCTCCAGGGCCCGCACCGCTCGATCAGGTCCTTGACGAAGAGCCCGACGAGAAGGACCAGCGGGAAGAGCGGAATGATGAAGAACTCCTTCTCTCCCGGGAACCACCAGAGGTAGAACGCATGGAAGGTGGCGAGCCAGATCAGGAGGAATCCCCGCATCGCATCCCGTCCCCGGTCCTTGACGAGCCGCTTCAGGTGCCACCCGGCGAGCAGCGCCAGCGACAGTCCGAACCCCGGGATCGCGACGAAACGGAGTGCCCAGGGAAATGTGACGATGTCCCGGAGCTGACTGTGGATGAGCCTCCCCGCCCCGAGGAGGCCCAGGTTCCGCCACGTGCCCCAGCCCGGGCTGGGATGGAAGGCGTAGGCGAGACAGAACTGCACGAACCCGCCGACCCCGGTCGCGGCCTGGAAACCCACGGCGGCCGAAGCAGCCCCCGCAGCGTCCGAGAAGCGGAACGCCGCCACGTAGCCGCACAGGACGGCCAGTCCCGCCAGGCCGAAGATCGTCACCGCCCCCCGCCGGTCGTTCCGTCCCGCCGCCAGCAGGTACCAGGCGAGCGGGACGCAGAAGAGGACGTTTCCCTGATGGTAGAAAACCGCCAGGGCCAGGAGGCCGGCCAGAAGGAGATGATGGCGCAGCCCGAGCGGCCGGTCGCCGCGGCGCGCCAGGACGGCGGCGATCAGCGCCAGGCAGCCCAGTGCGGGAACGTAGACCTCGATCTCCGTGGCGTAGAGCCAGAAGCCCCGGCACACCAGAAGCCCGAGCGCCGCAAGCAGGGTGCCGACCCCCGCTCCGAGGATCTCGCGGGCGGCGACCTGGATCGAGACCAGGGCGATCAGGGCCCACAGGATGTTGTGAATCTGCCCGGCCAGGATCGGATCCGCCGACGGCCGGGCGACCGCGAGGATCAGGGCCGACAGACGGACGAGCGGCGTGAAGAGCAGGTGGTGCGGATGGAACATGCCTTCGCCCGTGCGGGCGGCCAGGGCGTACGCGAGACTGTCGGCCGTCTGCTCGGTGGCCCGCATCGCGAACAGGAGGACGAGCGCTGTGGCCGGCACGGCAGCGAGGAGGATCCCGTGGCGGCGGTCGTCGCGCAAGGCCCCGGAGGTCATCGCGTCGACTCGAGGAACGTCTGGATGTGCGCGGCGAGCCAGCGGTTCCCTTCCTCGCAGAAGTGCTCGTCGTAGGGACACTGCACGTCCTGCCGGCGGACTCCCTCCCGGAGGAACGGCTCGGTCAGATCGAGATAGCCGTCCAGTGTCCCCTCGCGGACCAGCGCACGGAAATGGTCCGCGCGCGGCGACGACCGGCCGCGCTTCAGATTGTCCGCCACGGCCCAGTCGGGATAATGCACCACGTAGAGTCGCCGGGCGCCGGAGGCGCGGCGAAGCCGGTCCAGAAGGAATCGCATCTGGTCGTCGAAGTACGAAGCGCAGCGCCGCCCGACC